>DUZC01000281.1 GCA_013349735.1 Rhodospirillaceae bacterium | reverse complement strand
CGATAACGCCAGAGGGGCCAAAGATAGCGGGCTTTAAGCAGATAGCCGGCGGGATTGTGGATCCAGAACAGCCGGCGGCGGGCCGCGGGGCACAGACCGATCAGATGATTTGAACGATTGGCGATATAAAGATCGGCCTCTCTGGGCACCGTGGTAGCATCGCCCAGCGGCGTCCAGGAAACGCCCTGCCAGACCAAGGGTTGATCGCAGCGGCAAAAGGCCAGGACCTCATGGCCGCGCCGGGCCAGGGCTTCTGCCAGTTCGGCAAAAGCGGACTCGGCGCCGCCCAGCGGTCGCAGATCTTTGCTTTTCCCGTCAAAGTGGATGCCATCATCGGTCATCACCACCCGACCCATCAGCGGGGCTCCGCTGGCGCTTGGATCAGGGCCTGTTCGATCCATAAGGCGGCTTCGGCCAAGTCGGCACAAAGGGCATCGGGCTGGCAGTCGGCAGCGGCAACGGCTTTCTCGCCCCAGCCGGTGCGCACCAAAAGGCTCCGGGCTCCCACGGCGCGGCCAAGATTGACATCGGCGGCCTTGTCGCCGACCACAAAGGCCAGCCGCGGATCAAACGGAAAGCGGGCCGCGGCGGCCTCGATCATGCCGGGCAGGGGCTTGCGGCAACGGCAGCCATCCTCTGGGCCATGCGGGCAGACATAAAAGCCATCCAGACCCGCATTCTCGATAGCCAGCAATTCACTCAGCCGCTGATGCACACGCTCAACCGCCGCCCGGTCGAAATAGCCACGTGCCACGCCGGACTGATTCGTAACCAGGATGAGCCGGCAGCCCAAATTCCTGAGGCGGGCCAAGGCGGCACCGGTGCCGGGATACAGCTCCACCTCGGCGGGATCATGCAGATAATGCTTCTCGACGATCAGGGTGCCGTCGCGATCAAGAAAGACGATGGGTTGGGCCAAGGCGGGCGCAGTCACAATTTCTCCAGGCGGGCAGCGTAAAAACCGTCCATACCACCTTTTTCCGCCAGATGGCAGGGCAGGCTGCGCAGGTCGCCGGCCGCGGTGATCAGTTGGTCAAGACCGCCCAGTTCTTCGGGCTGAATCGGCACCCGACGGAAGGGCGCACCATTGGCCAGCAAAGGGTCGATGCGCCAAGGCCCCTCTTCGGGCTGCAGGGAACAGGTGCAATAAATCAGCAGTCCGCCGGGGCGCAGCAAAGCTGCGGCGGCCGCCAAGAGCCGATCCTGAAGCGCCGCCAGTTTGACGATATCCTGAGGGCGCTTCAGCCAGGCGGCGTCGGGATGGCGGCGCAAGGTGCCGGTCGCCGAGCAGGGCGCATCCAGCAAAAGACCATCAAAAAGCTGTTCCGGATGCCAATTCGCAGCATCGGCGGTCACCACTTTCGCCGTGAGGTTCAGTCTCTGCAAATTCGCGGACAGACGGAGAAGACGCTTTTCCGATCGGTCGACGGCGGTGACCTCGGCGCCGCTCGCCGCCAATTGCGCTGTTTTGCCCCCCGGGGCCGCCCCCAAATCGGCGATCTGCTGGCCCGGCCTCGCGCGCAAAAGGCGGGCCGGTATGGCCGCGGCCGCATCCTGGACCCACCAGGCGCCGTCCTCATATCCCGGCAGGTTGGTGATCGAAACGCCGGCGGCCCGCCGCAGGCTGCCGGTCGGCAGGATTTCGGCCTCTAGCGGGGCGGCCCAGGCCGCAGGCTCCTGCTTGACCGAAAGATCCAACGGCGGTTCCTTCAAATGCTGGGCGGCCAAAGCGCGACAATCGGCTTCGCCATAGGTGTCGCACCAGCTCTCCCAAAGCCAGTCCGGGCTGTTAAGCCGGGCGGCGTCCTGGCTGGCTGCCAGGGACGGTCCGGTAAGGGCCAAGCGGCGCAAGACCGCATTGACCAGTTTGACATGGGCATTGAAGCCGTGTTGGCGGGCCAGGGCAACCGAGGTGTCAACGGCGGCATGGGCGGGTATGTCCAGAAAGATTAATTGCACCACGCCCAAGCGCAAAAGATCATGAACCCTGGCGGCCTTGTCTGGCAGAGGACGCTCCAGGCATTGATCGATCATCGCGTCAATCTGACCAAGGCGGCGGAACAAAGTGGCGGCCAGCCGGCGGGCAAAAGCGCGATCCCGTTCATCCAAGCCGTCCGAATCCAGGGCCTCGTCCATGGGCAGATGCCGGCGCAAGACCCCGCCGATCGCCATCCAGGCCGCAAAACGAGGGTCCTTGGCTGGCAAGGTGCTGTTCATGAAGCGCCGATCCTTCTAAACGCAAAAGTTGCAATGGTGACAGGGCCGCAAATCCGCGCTAACTATGCCATGGCAGATAGGAGGTTATTGATGAAAAAAGATCCTTTACCCCCCGACGATCAACAACCAACCGCTCCGCCCGATCGCTCCAGCGAAAAAATGCCGGTCGAGATCAATGGTCCGAAAGGGCCCGAACCGACGCGTTACAAAGATTGGGAGAAGGGGGGGCGGTGCATCGATTTCTGAGGAAGGGATCCGGTTATGGCAGCTTCGTCAAAGAGAAAAGGCCCATTTTTTCGCCCCTATGAAAGTGAAAAAATCAATCACTCCTATAATTTGCTGTTCTGCGACCGGTGGGAGATGTTTCTGCCTGAGGAGAACCTGGCCGGCGATTGGCGCCCGGTGGTCTTTGGCGAGCCGTTTGATTTGCATCAGGTGCAATCCTTGGCCTATGACGAGTCTGCGGAAAGCCGGGTCCGATTTCTGGCGTTTGGCCGATTGCGGCGCAAAAAGATCGCCATCCTGCCAAAAATTATCTTGGGGGTCATCGTTGAGTCGCCCCAGGAGAAAGGCCTGAATACATTGGCAGGGTTCGCCGATGGTCGGGTCCGTTACTTCAATCAGGTCGAAGACGCGATCCTCATCGAAGCCCATCCCCCGGCTGCCTGCACCGCGGCGCATAGTCTGATACGCGCCAGCCAATCTCTCGTCGATCGCATTGG
>DUZC01000243.1 GCA_013349735.1 Rhodospirillaceae bacterium | reverse complement strand
CGCCCCAAGGCATCTGTGATCTTCCAATGCCTTCGCAGCAATTGCACCGTCTGCTGGCCGCCATTTTCGATGCGCACATTATAGGCCCAGACGAAGTGATTTTCGCCCGGAGAGGACTGATCCGCGAGATAGCTCGGCGTGACCGTTACCGTAATTGACCTGGTGGTTTGCCGGTACATGAGCGCGCCTTTTACGATCAAATATAAAACGCGCTCACACCGACCAACGAGCTTTTAGAGTTTTTCGCATTTTGACTGAACAAAAAACTGAAAAACTCTTAAGCCCGAGCGTCGACGACGTTCTCTAATTCGCAAACCGAATCACCACGCGCCGGTTTTGCGCCTCGGGAACATTGCCGGGGCTGGCCACCAATGGCTCGGAACTGCCACGTCCCTGCACCAAAAGTCGATCAGCTGGCAGGCCTGCCGCAATCAGGGCCTTTTGCACGGCTTCTGCCCGGCGGAGGGCCAAGCGGCGGTTGAGATCACCCTTGCCGGACCCATCGGTATGCCCAATGATCTGCAGGCTCTTGCCGGTCATTTTTTTCGCCGTTTTAACCACCTCAGCCAGGACCCGACTGCCGTCGGCCGTGACCTGGGTGCTGTTAAAATCAAAAAAGATGAGGAAACTGTCATCATGCGCCGCTCCATCCTTGGCGGCGGCCGGGGCGGCGGCGGGTTTGCCCGCTGCCGAGGCAAGAACATCCATGGCCGCCAGGAAGTCGCGATGGCAAGCCTCCACGGCCTCGGTTCCATGAGCAATATATTCCTGCTCAACCCAACAATCGAATTTGACCTGTGCCGTGGCGGTCAGCACTGGGGCATGCGCCGGCCCGCCGTCATTGAGCACCGCAAGCAGGCGGCCGCGCGCATCGGCCATTTCCTGGCGCGCTGACTGGCTGTCAATTGACCAATTTGCCGGATCCTCGGGCCCCACGACCGTCCCCTGAACGATCTCCAACCCTTTCCTGGCAAAATATTGGGAGTTGAACCAGTCCCGTTGCAACCGCAAGGCATCCGCGAATGCGGTATATTCATGGGTCAAAGCCTGGACAAAAGGGGTGCCAGCCGGAATTGCTTCCTGCAGGCGCTCCAACTCATAGGTGCTGCCGGGCAAAGACACACATCCAGCCACCAATACGGGAAGGCAAACACCCGCGAGCACTTTCCGAATTCTCATTGTTTTTCTCCCAGCACAGCCAAGGACTGACGCAACCCGACCAAAAAGTCCTATATCCCTCTTCCGAATAGCCGTTTTGGCGCCGCTAATCAAGCCGAGAGAGCCTGCCGCAAATCGGTAATCAGATCTTCGACATCTTCCAAGCCAACAGATAGCCGCAGAAGTCCTTCCGAAATCCCCATCTGCAGCTTTTCTTCTGCACTACGACTTTGATGGGTTGTCGTCCAAGGATGTGTAATCAGGCTCTTGGCATCACCAAGATTGTTGGAAATGTCAACGAGGTTCAAACGATCCAGGACCCGAAAAGCCTGCGCCTTCCCTTCTCGCAAAACAAAACTGACGATAGCCCCGCCGCCCGACATCTGGCGCTTCGCCAGGTCATATTGAGGGTGGCTGGCCAGTCCGGGATAAAGCGTTTTCGCAATCGTCACCTGCTCGGCCAAAAAGTTTGCAATCCGCTCCGCATTTGCGACATGCCGGCTTACCCGCAGTTCCAATGTCTCCAACCCTTTAAGCAGCACCCAGGCATTGAAGGGGGACATGCAGGGTCCGGTATGGCGTAAAAAAGGGCCGAGGATATCGTTAAGAAAGGCCGCCTCGCACAGGATAGCGCCGCCAAGGCAACGACCTTGGCCGTCGATATGTTTGGTTGCGGAATAAACCACAATATCGGCGCCCAATTGCAAGGGACGCTGCAATAAGGGTGTGGCAAAGACATTGTCGACGATCAACCGGCCACCTGCCGCATGGGTCAGCGCCGCAACGGCCTGAATATCGATGATTTCCAAAGTAGGATTGGATGGCGTTTCAATAAAGACACAACGGGTCGGCTTGGCCAAAGCGGCTTCCCATTGAGAAAGATCGACACCGTCAACAAACACCACTTCGACCCCAAAGCGGGGCAGCAAGTCGCCAAGAATCCAGCTGCAAGAGCCGAAAAGGGCGCGTGCGGCAACCACGCGGTCGCCGGCGCGGATCTGGCAAAAGAGAGCGGCATGAACGGCGGCCATGCCACTGGCGGTGGCCCGACAGACTTCAGCCCCTTCGACCAGGGCCAAGCGTTCTTCAAAAACGGAAACGGTGGGGTTCCGAAAGCGCGAATAGACATAGCGTTCGCGCGTGCCGTCAAAGCTCTGTTCGGCCTCGAGCGCCGATTCGTACACATAGCCGGAATTAAGGAACAAGGCTTCGCTGGTTTCGCAAAAGGACGTCCGCTGTTGGCCACCGCGGACCAGTCTTGTCGCCAGACGCCAATTTTCAGGAGATTTCTCACGCATAGCCGCACCTCCGGGTGCCAAAAAGAAAAACCCCGACCAGCACAGGTCAGGGCTTGGCAACAAGCGCTTTTGACCCCTTTAGCCGTTTGTTTTTCGTGGCCGCAAGCCGGTCGCCAAATCACCACGTTCCCTGACTGATAACGCCCATAGCGGCCAACGTCAAGTCTGCTGCCATCCACCGATAATCCACTTGCGTCACCCGCCGGCAATCCCTATAAAATCGGCGCTCTGCGCGGGTGTAGCTCAATGGTAGAGCAGAAGCTTCCCAAGCTTACGACGAGGGTTCGATTCCCTTCACCCGCTCCAATAAATTCCTGTCCATACCGGACACATAGGTAACAGTTTGTTCCTAAGACATAGGTAACAACCTCGGGCCGAACGGGTTGTCCAGTGTCTGCAACGTTTTCTGGGGTCTACCCCAAGGATGGGGACACTGGGCCATTTCATCATAGGCCGAGCTGTGGCAAGTGGCCACACAGGACGATGACCCGTAATCGGTAGTTTTCAAAATTTCGG
>DUZC01000150.1 GCA_013349735.1 Rhodospirillaceae bacterium | reverse complement strand
TGTTTATGGTACCTCGTACCATGCCCTGGTGACCAAAGCCGCCCTCAAGCCCGGAGAATGGCTGCTGGTCCATGGTGCCGCCGGCGGTGTCGGCCTGACCGCCGTGGAGATCGGCCATGCTCTGGGAGCAACCGTCATCGCCAGCGCCGGTGACCCCGCCAAGCTGGCGGTGGCCATGGCCCATGGCGCGAGCCACGGCATTGACTATCGGCAAGAGGATGTCCGGGCCAGGGTCAAGGAACTGACCGGTGAACGCGGCGTCGATGTGGTCTATGATCCCGTGGGCGGCAGCGTCTTCGATACCTCGCTTAGGGTTACCGCGCCCGATGGCCGCCTGCTGGTTATCGGTTTTGCCAGTGGCAACGTCCCGCAAATTCCTGCCAATCTGCTGCTGGTAAAAAATCTGACCGTGATCGGCTATGCCTGGGGACCCTATCGAAAGTCCGCCCCGAACACCATCCGGGCCGGCTATGACGTTTTATTCCAATGGTTCCAGGAAGGAAAGCTGAAGCCCTTGCTGTCCCACCGCTTGAAGCTGGAACAGGCCAGCCAAGCCATCGGCTTGCTGAAAAACCGGACCTCGACCGGGAAAGTCGTTCTGGAGCTCTGATTTGCCCCTGTGCGAACGAAAAATCTCCGATTTTTCAATGCTCAAACGCCGCTCTGGCTTAAGAGTTTTTCAGCTTTTTGATTCAGTCTAAATGCGAAAAACTCTAAAAGCGCAGACCTAGCCCGGCACCCAACAAATAATGCGGCTGGGCCGCGCCGCCATCGGCGGGAAGCGCGGTGGGTCGATGGGCCTCGGCCGTGCCGATAAAGCTGAGATTAGAGGTCAGGGCGTGATTGACCGTAAAACTGACATTGATATCCGACAGCGCCGACGGCGCTTCGGCCAGACTTAAATTGCTGACCGGATTGACGGTGAAGCGATCACTGGCCCGGGCCGTGGCCAACCGCACACCAAAGCTGGTTCCCGCTTCGCCAGGCAAGGCCCCCATCACCGCGCCAAAACCGGCGGTAACACTGCCGCCCAAATTAGCCGTGAGACTGGCATCCAAACGATAATCATCGCCCCGCCAGGCCAGAAACCCACCCGACTGCATGCCGCCGGAACTCGACAGCAAGGGACCGACGGCATTCGGCGATGCCACCCCCAAAGCGACACCGCCGCCATTTTCCCAAAGCGTCGTCCGAGCACCCTCAGCGCCGCCAAGTGACCAAGAACCCAGCTTGGCGCCATCGGCGGCTTCGGCGAAGCCCCCTTGCACCAGCATCAGGATTAACATTGTCACAAAGCGCGATTTCATTGACGCCCACGTCAGGTTAGCAATTTAAAACCGAGTGCTCATCATAGTCTTTTTGCGTTGCGAAGTGAAGAAATGGAATCATCCCGATTCTAATTCGGATAAATTTTGGAAAAGCCGCAACGCTTCGGGGTTGGCCAGAGCCTCCTGGTTCTTAACTTGGCGCCCATGCACCACGTCCCGCACCGCCAATTCGACGATCTTACCAGAGCGGGTGCGGGGAATGTCTGTGATGGCGATCACTTTCGCCGGCACATGGCGCGGCGTGGTATTGTCGCGAATACGCCGTTTTATGGCCTCGACCAAGGCCGGATCCAGTTCTACCCCCTCGCGCAGACGCACAAAGAGCACAATCCGCACATCATTTTGCCAGTCCTGCCCAACCACAAGGGCTTCCAGAATCTGATCGAAGGCTTCGACCTGGCGATAGATTTCGGCGGTGCCGATGCGGACGCCACCGGGGTTCAAAGTGGCATCCGAGCGACCATAGACGATGACCCCGTTATGGCCGGTCAGCTCGACCCAATCTCCATGGGTCCATACCCCCGGATATTTGGCAAAATAGGCGTTGTGATATTTTTCCCCGGTGGGATCGTTCCAAAAGCCCACCGGCATCGAGGGAAAGGCCTGAACACAGACCAGCTCGCCCTTACGGCCCTGAATCGGCTGGCCCTTTTCATCATAGACCATGACCTTCATGCCCAAACCCCGGGTCTGGATCTCGCCGCGCCAGACCGGACCAATCGGGTTGCCCAGCATGAAACAGGAGATGATGTCGGTACCCCCGGAAATAGAGGAAAGACAAAGATCCTTCTTGATCGCCGCATAGACGAAATCGAAACCTTCCGGTGCCAAAACGGAACCGGTGGAAGCAAGGCAGCGCAGTCTGTCCAGGCGATGCGTTTCGACCGGTCTCAGGCCGAATTTGGCGATAGCGTCCAGCCATTTTGCCGAGGTGCCCAGGAAGGTCATGCCTTCTGCATCGGCATAGTCAAAGATAATGCCTCCGCGCTCAAGGGTGGGCGATCCATCATACAGCAGCAGGCAGGCCTCGGACGCCAAGGCTGAAACCAGCCAGTTCCACATCATCCAGCCACAGGTGGTAAAATAGAAAACCCGGTCATCCGGCCGGATATCCGAATGCAGCTGATGTTCTTTCAAATGCTGCAGCAGGGTGCCACCGGCACCGTGGATAATACATTTAGGCACCCCGGTGGTGCCCGAAGAAAACATGATGACCAGGGGATGCGCAAAGGGCAGACGGCAAAAGGACAGTTCGGCCCCGGCGAACGGCGCGATGAACTCTGCCAGAGGCACGGCCTTGTTCAAGCCAGACAGGTCAGGATGCGGATCCAGATAGGGAACCACCACCACCTTTTCCAGCGAGGGCAGTCCGTTGATGATCTCGGCCAGTTTTGCTTTTACGTCATGCGCCCGCCCGCCATACCAATAGCCATCCGGCGCCAGCAGTAATTTGGGCGTAATCTGGCCAAAGCGATCGAGCACACCCTGGACCCCAAAGTCCGGCGATGCCGAGGACCATACGGCGCCCAGGCTGGCCGCCGCCAACATGGCGGCCACCGCTTCCGGCATGTTAGGCATAAAACCGGCAACCCGGTCGCCAACGGTCACGCCCATGCCGCGCATGGCCGCTGCCAGATCGGCCACCAACTGGT
>DUZC01000160.1 GCA_013349735.1 Rhodospirillaceae bacterium | reverse complement strand
ATTATCAAGATTGTAACGGATTATACCAGGGGCTCACCAGATGGCGATACAGGCAGCAACACCGATGACAGCCGGCGCAGGCGGCAAGGCCGCTTTGGCCGAGGTTGAACGCGAAGCGGCCGAGGCCGCTATGGCGAAAGGTGGCATGGCCAAGACAGCCGCCGGAGGCAAGGCCGCCGCCGGAGCGGGTGCCGCGGCCTCGCCGAAAGTGGCGATGACCGCAAAGGCGGCCGCCGGTGCCAAAGCCGCCGCGCCGGTCAAAATGGCGGCCGGAACAGGCGCCGCCACCGGAGCCGGGGCGGTTGCCGCCAACACGATGAATGTCGGCAGCACGGCAAGTCCGGTCGCCGCCGCGCTCAGCAGCAACAGCCTGCTGACCGGTAAGGGGATTTCCCTGGGGCTGGGCTTGGGGCTGGGGGCCTGGGGCCCTGTCATTCTTGGCGTTGCCGGTTTGGCGGGCGCCGTTACATTCTATGGCTATCTTAAAAACCGTCGGGCCGCCGCGTCCGTCGAAGCGGTTTGAGCGGAAGGGACTGGACAATGAGCGAAGCAACGATGATTGAGAATGGTGCCACAAAGGGAAATTGCCGCGGTCAGTTGATGGCCGCCATGAGCTATTTGGGCATTCTCTGTTTTGTCCCCCTGCTGATGAGCAAGGATGACGAGTTCGTCTATTTCCATGCCAAGCAGGGCTTGGTTCTGTGGATGTGGAGCGTGCTGGCGATGTTCGCCTTGCATCTTCCGGGGCTTGGGCGCTGGCTGTTCGGCTTTTCCTCGATGGCGGTGGTTGTGCTTTCGGTGGTTGGATTGGCCGCGGTGGCCTTCCGCCGCAATTGGCGCCTGCCTCTGGTCAGTTCGGTTGCCGACCTGATTTAAGGGCTGAGCCATCTGACGATATCCTGGCCCGGACATTGCCCTCAGGCAATGTCCGGGCCGTTTCTTTACGTTTTGACCATGAGCGTCGAAAGGATCTGACCGATGCAGGATGTATTGCTGGCCAAGGTCGAAAGCGCCAATCAGGCATTTCAACTTTCCACACTCGCCGGACAATCGGCGACCGTTACCCAGGTTTCGGCCACCACCAATCTGGCGACCATCACCCCAACCGGCCAGGCTCCGATCATTGTCAAATTGGATGCCACCCGACAAGTTGCGGAAATGAAGGCTCTGCTGGGTAAATCCGTGATGATCGGCAAGTCACCGGCCACCGTCGGCGCGATTGGCAATTGGGTTTCGCTTTATCCCGTCGCGCAAGGGCAGGCCGCCGGAGCGGCCAGTGCCGCCACCAGCCAATTGGTGATGGTTAAGGTGCAGGGAACCATGGCGGCGGCGCAATTGCCGGCGCTTTCCGGCCAGGTTTTCACCGTGGCGCAACCCCCCATGGCGGCGGGAACGAAAGCTGCGGCCATGCTTTATCTGAAGCCGGCGGCCGGGGGCAATCTGGTGGCCCTGGGGATCGAGAACGGCGTTAATAATATCAGTGGTCTGGTCGGACAAAGCTTCACGGTTCTGCCGAGCCCGGTGGTTGGCGGCCCGATGGGCAAATTTCTGGTCTTAAAGCCGGTCATGGCTGGCAACGCCGCCAAGGCTGCCACCGCCGGAGCCATCGCAGCCACAGCCAGCGCGCCGGCGACTGGCAAGGCGGCGGCCGTTGGATTGCTGGCCGGGGGCGGCTTGATGGCCACCGGCGCCGGCACCATCAGCCCCTTGGCGGCGGCCAGCGCGGCCAATGCCTTTCTCGGAACCAAAGGGATCGCCCTTGGTCTGGGCCTCGGGTTGGGGGCCTGGGGGCCGGTAACCCTGGGTTTGGCCGGTTTGGTTGGCGCCAGCGCCCTTTACGGTTATATTCGTCGTCGTAACGGCGCCGGTGAAGAAATCTCTGACGACGCCTTGCTGGCGGCGGTCAGCGCCGAGTAGTATAGTGAACTCTGTTCTCTGCTGATTTTTCTGCTTTGGAGATAACTATGGCCTTTCAATTGGCTCCTTTTCTTGCACGTTCGGTTCCTGGCATTGGCGTCCTTGGTGGGATCGTCGGCGGTGCCGCAGCCTTGGCTAAGAATGCCCGTCTGCTGCAGGAAAAGCGGGTAACAGCGACTGAAGCCGCGGTTGAAACCGGCAAAGAGACGGTCGGGGCCGGGTTGGCTACGGCTTTTTCTGCGGTTGCGGCCGGGGCCGTCGGCGGTGGCTTGGTTATCTCGCTGGGAACGGCTTTGGTGGCGGGCGTTGCCGCCAAATATGCCTGGGACCGGGGTATTGAATTCGTTGAAAAAGAATTCGGCGCCAAGGGAACTGAAATTGTTTCTGACGACGATCTTTTGCGAGAAGAGATCGCCTGATAAAATTTGGGGCGCTGCGGCGCCCCTTTTTTTTAGCTTTTTCCAGCCGGGGTCAACGCACCATGGCCGACGACAACAGAACCGCCGCACTTTCTCTTATCTCTCAAATTGTCAGCGGTTGCGCGGAACTGCAAAAAGCGACCCATACCTTTAATCATCCTTTGGTTTCCGAAGACCCCCCGTCCGTGAAACTGGACCTTAGCAAGCCGGCGGCCAAGGCTGCGGTGGCCAAAGCCGCAGCGAAGATTGTGCCGCCGCCGCCCGCCGCCAAGACCCAAACCCCTCCGCCACCGCAGGGCGCAACGAACCAGCACGAAGTTCTGGCTATGTTGGGTAAAAAGAAAAAGGCCGAGAAAAGTTAAGAAATAGAGAGCGTTACCAGCAGCGCCGCTCTGGTCCCCTTAGCGGAGCATGGTGTCTGTCGAGCTTCAGGTAACAGGACACGGATTTGATCGGATCATACCGGATGAACGCGGATGATCCTCGCGCCTGTGGCGCAGCATTTCTTTGATCCCTGTGCATCCGATCTCATCCGGAAATCCGTGTCGGCGATTTGGCGGTGGCCGGCAGGGACGCCTTTGAATTCAGTAGATACCATGGGGGTGGATAGCGATCCGCTCTCTGGCAGAGTGAGATTGTAAACTTCCACTCTCTGGAGACGAACCATGAA
>DUZC01000178.1 GCA_013349735.1 Rhodospirillaceae bacterium | reverse complement strand
TGGGGAATTTGCGCGGTGCTCGGTCCAATTTAATGGCTTAGGGCAAAGGCAGCTTCCGCAGAAGCTTGACCAATCCGCTTTCGGCTACCCGGTCCGCCGCCTCTTCCGGGGTCATCCAGGCGCGCGAGCGCTCATTTTGTTCAGGCCAAGCGTCTAATTCCTGTTTAACAGCCAAGGGAAAGACATCGACCAGACAGCGCCTGCGCTTGTTGCCTTCCATGCGTTTGGAATAATGGAATTGGGCAATGGGGTCGCGGACGATTTCGCCGAGCAGCCCACCCTCTTCAAAGGCCTCTTTTGCCGCGACATCGCAAGGCGCCAAATTTTTGATGGGCCATCCCTTGGGGATAATCCAGCGCCTGGTCTCACGCGATGTCAGCAACATAACCAGCAAGACACCCTCCCGCAGAGTCCAGGGCAGGGCCGCATATTGCTGGAAAAGCTTCCTTTTTCTTTTTTTGCCTGGGCCGACCATCGCCATTGCTGCTCTCGGGAAGGGGACTGTCATAAAAGTGTAACAATAATATGCGATATGCAAACCCTGATTGAACAGCGTCTGCTGGCGATGATGAACAAAAAAAACGCCGGTCCTCTGGACCGGCGTTTCGTCTTGCCTTTTTTGCGTGGCGCCTAAAAAAGATCTTCCAAAAGACCTTTTTTCCGCCGCGTAATTTCGGGCGCCGTTTCGGGCACCGGCGCTTTGGCATCAGGGCCGTTTTTAGCTTTCAGCCTTTTGGCCTCGGCGGCGGCGTCAATCACGTCGCCCGGTGGCACGCTATCCTGCCAGAACAGGATTTTATTGGTGAAGCTCTGGTCCGCCTCAATGAGCCGGGTGGTCTCCTCGTTCAGCTTGCGGCGAACATCCGGCTCGGTTTTATCGGCGCCCGCTTTCGACAACAGGATCCGTTCACCGGGACTGCGCTCGGCAAATTTCGAGCCCGAGTCTGTGCCTTTGCCGGCCAGCAGGGTTCCCTTGGCCTGGTCCCGAGGCGTGCCTTCCTGTGGGCGCGCCACCCCAGGGGTTGGCGGGCGCAACCGGAAGTCCGGCGGCTGCGATAGCGGCGCCCGGGCCATAACGGTGAACTCGTCCGGTGGCGCTTTGTCATAGCCAAGGGCTCGGCGGGCCTCGGCGCAGCCGGACAGCGAAAAAGCGGCCAGGAGCGCGACAATCGCAGCGCGCCGGGTCGAAGCTGAGAAGGGATGATCTGAACTCATGGCATATTCTTATGCGAAAGCGGGTCGGCAAACAAGGAGTCGAACATCAGAAGTCCGGCCCCGATGCAAATTGCTGAGTCCGCGAGGTTGAAAGCCGGCCACCAATCGAAGGCGCCGATGTGAACATACAGGAAATCGACCACCGCGCCAAAGCGCAGACGATCCAGGACATTGCCGGCAGCGCCGCCGACTACCAAGCCCATGGCCAGCAGGGCCGTCCACCGTTCAGCCCGGCCCATCCACTGAACCAGAAAGCCGCTAATCACCAGGGCCAGAGCGGTAAAAATTAAAGCATTATAAGGGCCATGGGTGTTGCCAAACCCGAAGCTGACACCGCTATTCCAACTGAGAACAAAATCAAGGATGGGCAGAACAACCACCCGCTCGCCCGAGGCAAAAGGGGTCTCCAGCAGGTCCGGCGGACGAAAATGGGCAAGGATCATCAATTTGCTGACCTGGTCTAAAACCGCAGCCAGCAAAGCGATTCCCAGTCCCCGTCGTCTAAGCGCCCATGCCGCCATCAGGACGTTCCCAAGCGGGTTACCACATCGGCGCATCGGCGGCACAGGCCGTCATGGCCATGTGTGCCGACATCTTCCAGGATTTTCCAGCAGCGTTCGCATTTTTTGCCCTCGGCATGCGAAAACACCACGCCGGCATCCGGAACATCAGCCAGGGTAAAGGCTGTGGCCGGAGGGGCTTCAAGGCGCAGGAAAATACCTGAAGTGATGGCGATCTCGGCCAGGTCCAGGCCATCCAGCTGGGCTGCCTGGCGTTGGCTCAGATACAAAAGCGGCGCCGCCTGTAGGCTGGAACCGATTCGCTTGGCGGCCCGTTCGACTTCTAACGCCCCGGTAATGACCCGGCGGAGATCGCGAATGGTGGTCCAGCGTTCGTTCAGCGCCGTATCCGTCCAGCTGCCCGGAATTTCGGGGAAGGGCTCAAGATGGATGCTGCGGTCGGTCCCCGGATGGCGGCAAAGATAGGCTTCCTCGGCGGTAAAGCACAGGAAGGGTGCCAGCCAACGCGACAAACAGGTGAGTAATAGATCCATGACGCTGCGGGCAGCGCGGCGCCTTGGGTCCTGGGCATGGTCGCAATACAGCGCGTCTTTACGGATATCGAAATAGAAAGCGGATAAGTCGATGGTGCAGAAATTATGCAGCTCGGCAAAAAGAGCATGAAATTGAAAATCCTGCGTGGCACGGCGGACCAGACGGTCCATTTCGGCCAGACGATGCAATATCCAGCGCTCTAGCTGCGGCATTTCCTTTGGCGTGAGGCGCTCGCTGTCCTCAAATCCGTCCAGCGCCCCCAGCAAATAACGCAGCGTATTGCGCAGACGCCGATAAACATCGACCTGGGTTTTGATGATCTCCGGCCCGATGCGCAAATCTTCCGAATAATCCGAGCCGGCGACCCAAAGGCGTAAAATATCGCTGCCATATTGAGCGACGATTTCCTGGGGTGCCACCACATTGCCGAGGGATTTGGACATCTTGCGGCCGACTTCGTCCAGGACGAAGCCGTGGGTCAGGACCGCGTCATAGGGGGCCCGCTCGCGGGTTCCGCAGCTTTCGAGCAGCGAGGAGTGAAACCAGCCGCGATGCTGGTCCGACCCTTCCAGATAGAGCGAGGCCGGCCAGGCCAAGTCCCATTCGCCACTTTCCAGCACAAAGCTGTGTGTGCAACCGGAATCAAACCACACATCCAGAATATCGATAACCCGTTCCCAGTCCTCGGCCCGATAGTCCGGGCCAAGAAAACGGTCTATGGGCGAGGCAAACCAGGCGTCGGCCCCTTCTGCTTCAATGGCT
>DUZC01000307.1 GCA_013349735.1 Rhodospirillaceae bacterium | reverse complement strand
CCATGCCCGGCAGTTCCGCCAGGCCGATGCGGCTGGTCATGGCGTCCAGTTTTTCCATGGGCAGCTCCTGGGCCAGACGCTGCCAGGCCCGCTGGCGGCGATCCTGCGGACAGACCACCGAATCGATCCCCAGCAAATTGACCCCTCGCAGCAGGAACGGCAATACGGTGGTTGCCAGTTCATTGCCGCCGGCCAAGCCACAGGCCGCGATCGAGCCGCCATAGCAGATCGAGGCGAGAACCGAGGCCAGAGTGGTTCCCCCGACGGCGTCAATACAGCCCGCCCAGCGCTCGGCCAGCAAAGGCCGCGAAGGCGGGCTGGACAAGGAACTGCGTTCAATAATTTCGATGGCCCCCAGCTGCCGCAGATAATCATGCTCCTCGGGGCGGCCGGTGGAGGCCGCAACCTTGTAACCCAGCTTGGCCAGAAGGGCCACGGCAACGCTGCCGACACCGCCGGCGGCCCCGGTCACCAGGACCGGCGCGTCACCGCCCGGTCGCAATCCATGTTCTTCAAGACTTTGCACCGCCAACATGGCTGTGAAGCCGGCGGTTCCAATTGCCATGGCACGATCCATCGTCAGGCCATCGGGCAGTTTCACCAGCCACTCAGACTTAACCCGCGCTTTTTGCGCATAGCCGCCCCAGTGGATTTCGCCGACCCGCCAGCCGGTTAACACCACCGCATCGCCTGGCTTGAAGGCGGGGGCAGCAGAATGTTCAACTATTCCGGCAAAGTCGACGCCCGGAACATGCGGATAGCTGCGCACCAACCGTCCCAGCCCTTTGATAATCATGCCGTCTTTGTAATTAAGCGTGGAAGCCTGCACCCGAACGGTAACATCGCCGGCCGGCAGGCGATCCTCGCTCAGTTTTTGCAGGCTGGGGGTCACCTTGCCCGCGACCTCCTCCAACACCAATGCCGAAAATTGCCCGTCGCCCATGGAAATCCCTCCGATTTTGCTGATGGCAGTATATTCTGCCAAAATCACGGAACAAAGCAGGAAGGGGAGAGCAAACTTGACCGGAACGTCGTTTTTTGACAACGGCCGAACCGGCGAACATCTGCCCGTGACCTTGCGCCTGCTGGATCAGGGGCTGGAAATCCGCGATTGCCAGGACGGTTTGATGCTGGCCCTGTGGGCCTTTGACGACATTACCGCCGACAGGCCGCCAGGGACCGCAGCCGAACAAATTCTTTTGCGCAATCGTATGGACCCAGAAGACTCATTGAGCGTCGGCGATGCGGCGGTCCTCGCTCATTTCCGGCCGCATCGTAAGCGCAAGCGGACCCCGGCTCTAAAGCCAAGGGCGAATTTTCGGCGCCTCTCTTTGACGCTGTTGGCTCTTCTGCTGAGTTTGATTGGGCTTTATGAGGCGGCCCTTTCCGGCGCAAGGCCCTTGTCGCATCTGGCACCGCCAAGCTGGCAAAGGGCGCTGGGGGCGCGCATGGCAACGCCATTGATCAAGGAAATGGGTGGCAGTTGCCATAATCCAGACGGGCTGGCCGTTCTGGACGCGCTCAGCCGCCGCTTCAATGAAAGCGCTGCCGCGTCCCTTCCTATGGCGATCACGATCGTCCGCAATCCGGGTCTCAGCAGCCTGGTCCTTCCTGATGGCGAGATCATTGTCTCGGCCGGATTGCTTCGGGAAGCCGGCAATGGCGACGCTTTGGCTGCCCTTTTGGCCCACCAGCTGGCGCATGCCCTGTTGGGCCATAGCATGGAACAAGCCCTGCGCCATGCCGGTTTCGGGCTTTTTTTCCTTTTGATGGACGATGGTGTCTCGCAAGAACGACGGCTTGCCGCTCTTTTGGGGCTGCCCTTCAGCCGTCAGGCCGAAACCGAAGCGGACGCCCTGGCGCGACGTCTGCTCGAACAGGCGGCAATTTCTGCCCAGTCCACCAGCAATTTTTTCCACACCTTGATGGCTCGGGAAAAGTCCAAAGGCAGCCAGATTGACTTTTTGGCGGCCCATCAAATCCCGGAAAGACGCGCCGATCCTGGGCCTCCCGCTCTTTTTGTCCGGCCGGCGCTGACGGCCGAGCAATGGACCCGGCTTGCTTCTATTTGCGATTAACACGCACTCTCTATTCTCGGCACGGACTTTGCTTGATCCTTGGATACCAGCGATTGCGACCAGAACGGTCGAGGAGGTTGCCATGGGTGACTTGGAACGCCAATTGCGCGATTACCGGCTGACGACAGCCGAAATTCTTTATCACATGCCGGACCACCCGCATTTGCTGCAAAGTTTTGTCTGGCAGGATTACGACATCGCGCCAAAATTCCCCGAACTGCACAAATTCCTGGATTTTTGGACGCATAACATTGATGGCACGGTGCATTCGGTCTTGGTGGCGCATCTCGATCTGGTGCGGCCGGCCAATCTGATCTATGCGTCCTATTCGACGGCGGTGCATTAGCCGGCTGCGTTCCTGCGGACCCGCTTCGTTTTCATTGCACTGGGGCCGGCGGCCCCAGTGGGAGATTGTTTTGAATCCGCCAAGGCAGCGGGGAGCGGTTCACCTGGATTGCGCGGCCAGAATGTGCAAGTGAATGTAAAATGCCCATTCTCGGGCGGGAGCATCAGACATGAACCGCCTGTTGTTCAATAAAGGGCCGTAATGCAGGCCGCATCGCTTTATCGGTTACAAGGTCCACCGAAACACCAAACAAATCTTCAAGGAAGAATTGTACACCAAAATACTGCTTTGATGTGGCGGGGCCATCAAAAGCGACGAGGATGTCAACATCGCTGTCCTCGTGAGCGAGCCCACGCACCGTAGAGCCGAACAGCGCCAACCTGGTCACGCCAAATTGGGCGCTCAGTACCGGCTTGCTTTTCCGCAGCAGTTCGATTGCCTTAGCTCTGTTCATTCCGCCCGCCTGTTATCCAGGGCATCCGGGTTTATAAGACGAATTTGACCAAAACCCCAGTGCACGCGATATCGCCAACTATCTCACATCTGGACGAATTTCTCCAGACACGGCCCGTGCCCCCCATTTTCAGCACTGGGGGCATATCTGCCTTCCAAAGCTGGCCGCTTAAA
>DUZC01000244.1 GCA_013349735.1 Rhodospirillaceae bacterium | reverse complement strand
GCCAACATCTTGCGCCAGGACTCGGTCAAGCCGGTTTCGGCCAGATCGGGGGCAAAATCCTCGCCCAGAGAGGTCAACAGCATCAAAGCCGCATAAGCCCGCCCCTTCCCGGAATAAAAGACTCTTTCCGGCTGACGGTCAAACCAGCTGGTTCCGCTCGCCACCCCGTCAAGCAAGGCGGCCTGCTGATCCAACTCGTCGGCAAAGGCTTCGACAAGGGCTGCCAGACGGTCCCGGCGATGCGGAAAATTGCCCTGTTGGGCGGCCAGTTTCTGATTAAAAGATTCAAAGCCGCGGGCCGCGTTACGATATTGCTTTTCCGCCGAAAGCGTATGGGCCCAAGGCGCCGACGGATCGATCATCCAGGTGGTCGCCGGATATTGTAAAAGTTCGGCGGCACGGGCCAGATCCCCGTCCAGATCGCTGACTTCGCGCGCAAAGCGACCAATCCCGACCATGACCCCTTTTTGGAAATTGGGCATATCGGTAAGAATAGCCGCAGGCATGAAAAACGGCTTATTGGGCGCCCAGCCATGCTGGTCGATCTCCCGACGGATCAACAAAGCGGCCAAGGCGATGGCCTGACTTTGGCCCGGCGCCAGCGGCCCCGGCGCGAAGTGCGGATTGTCATCCACCACCGAGGCGCGCCAAGCTCCCACCGGGTAATAAAGCGCCAGGGCCAGCAGGACCCCAACCCCCACCAGGATCGGCAAGCGGCGCCCAAACAGCCAGGACCAGCGTGAGGCGGTGGCAAGATCGCTAAGCGGCTCTGTCATACAGCGTCACACCGCCTTGAGAAAACCAACAATATCCTGAACCTCAGCCAGCACCGGCGCCGATAGCGCCCGCGCCCGCCGGGCCCCTTCGCTCAGAATGGCGTCAATCTGCGCCGGGTCGGCCAGATAGCGTTTCATCTCGGCATTGATGGGCCCCAGCGTTGCCACGGCCAACTCGCTCAGTTCTTTCTTGAAGGCAGAAAACTGGCGCCCGGCGAATTGGGCGACCGCCTCATCGCGGGTGCCATTGGCCAGGGCCGCCCAGATCCCCAGGAGATTGGCCGCCTCGGGCCGACCCTCCAGGCCATCGGGCGTTTCCGGCAAGGGCAAGGGATCGGTTTTGGCCTTGCGCAGCTTGAGATCGATGGTCTCGGCGTCATCGGTCATATTGATGCGCGAATAATCGGACTCGTCGGATTTGCTCATCTTTTTTGTGCCGTCCCGAAGCGACATCACCCGCGTTCCGGCCCCCAGGATCATCGGTTCCGGTAAAGGAAAGACATCCTGACCATAATCGCTGTTGAATTTCTGCGCGGTGTCGCGCGCCAGCTCCAGATGCTGCTTCTGGTCTTCCCCCACCGGCACATGTGTCGCCTTATACACCAGAATGTCCGCACTCATCAGATTGGGGTAGGCATAGAGCCCGACACTGGCATTTTCCCGGTTCTTGCCGGCCTTCTCCTTGAATTGGGTCATGCGGTTGAGCCAGCCGATACGGGCCACGCAATTGAACAACCAGGCCAGCTCGGCATGGTTGGGATTTTGGCTTTGCACAAACAGAATATGTTTTTTGGCATCGACCCCGGCCGCCAGCATCGCCGCCGCCACTTCGCGGGTATGGGCGCGCAGCGCCTCAGGAGGCTGCCATACCGTGATGGCGTGCAGATCGACCAAACAGAACAGGCATTGAAACTGATCCTGCAGCCTTACCCAGTTGCGCACAGCCCCCAGATAATTGCCAAGATGCAGATTGCCGGTCGGCTGCACACCCGAAAAAATGCGGTTCATGACCTTCTGTCCTTAATACTTATCTGGTCTCTAAAAGCTGTCCGCAAGACGCATGCCATGGATTGAGGGCCTTGACAACCGGTCCGCATCAGCAAAACAAAATTTTAGGCGCTTTTGCGTCTGATCATGGCGCGCAACTCGTCCAAACGGGCCGCCCCGACCAGTAACACCGCCCCGCCATAAACCAGCACACCGAAACCGATCAGCCCCAGGAGCGCCGGCAAGCGGACACCGGCCATCGTCAACCAGGGCGCCAGCAGAAGGCGCCCCCCCCAGAGCATCGCCGCCATCACCAGACTGGCGGCCAGGATGCGCCACAGCCGACGGCGCAGCCGGGCATCCGTGACCAGAAAGCCCCGCCGATGCAACAACCAGCCCAGGACCAGCACATTGACCCAGGCGGCCAAGGCCGTGGACAGCGCCATGCCGACATGGGCCAAGGGTCGTATCAGCGCCAGATTACAGGCAATATTGACCGCCAGCGTCAGCGCCGCCACCCGGACCGGCGTGGCCGTATCCTGCCTGGCGAAAAAAGCCGGGGTCAGCACCTTGACCAGCACATAGGCCGGCAGACCCAAAGCAAAGGCCATCAGCGCCTCGGCAACCGCATGGCTGTCCGCTTCGTTAAAAGAGCCCCGCTGGAACAAGACCGCGACAATCGGCAGCGCCAAGGTTATGAAAGCCAGCGCCGCCGGCAAGGTCAGCAGCATCCCCAATTCCATCGCCCGATTCTGACTTTCCGCCGCCGCCGCCAAATCCCCGGCACGGATCTGGCGGGACATCAAAGGCAGCAGGGCCGTGCCGATGGCGATGCCCACGACCCCCAGTGGCAATTGATTGATGCGATCGGCATAATTGAGATAGCTGACCGCGCCATTAGCCACCTCCGAGGCAATCATGGTGTTGATCAGCAGATTGACCTGATAAACCCCGGCCCCGACCGCACCGGGCACCACCCGTCGCAGCATCAGCCTGACATCCGCCCCCAGGCGAGGACGAACCGGACGCAAGACCAAACCGGCCGAGCGCACCGAAAACACCAGCCACAGGAACTGCACCACCCCGGCCACCAGCACGCCCCAGGCCATGGCGTGACCGGCGGTCTCGACATAGGGCACCAGCGCGACCAGAACGGCCATAGCCGTAAGATTCAGCAAGACCGGCGTCCCGGCGGCGGCGGCGAACCGGCCCAGGGAATTGAGGACGCCGCTTTGCAGCGACACCATCGAAATAAACAGGAGATAAGGAAAGGTAATACGCGCCATCTCGGTCG
>DUZC01000165.1 GCA_013349735.1 Rhodospirillaceae bacterium | reverse complement strand
CACATGTCCGGAGGTCTCGATACGAAAGATCTGCATGCCGCCAATGCTAAGCTGCGGCAACACGATGGTCGCCATCACCAGAACGCCCATCCCTCCCAACCATTGCAGTAAAGCCCGCCACATCAAAAGTCCCGGCGGCGCATGGTCCAAACCATGCAGCACTGTTGCAGCGGTCGCCGTAACCCCGCTGACCGCTTCGAACCAGGCATCAGTTGCGGACATATGTTGGCCTGAAAAAGCGAAGGGCAAAGCCGCCGCCAGACTGACCGAAAGCCAACCGCCAAGTGCCAGAAGAAACATCTGGCGCACCGACAAAGCTTGGCGGCAGGCCTGATGGTTTGCCAACAGCAGGACTTGCCCGGCAAAGAGCGTCACACCGGCAGATGCCGCAAAAACCAACCATTCCTGATGGTCATGGACAACATCGACAATAGCCGGAACACACATGGCAACGGCTAGAACAGACAAAATTACGCCGATGAAAAAGAAAACAGGCCGGAACTCAAACATTGGACATAGGTCTCTTTTCTGACGTGTATTTCTTTATTCAGCTACCTAGGAAAGCTTTCTCAAAGCATTAGCCTCGCCAAAAAGCACGGCTGAACAGAATGAGTGGCGGCGCCAATTCCAGACGCCCCAGAAGCATGCCGGCAGCCAAAAGCCATTTCGCACAATCCGACACCCCTTGATAGCTGCCGGAAGGCCCAAGAACCCGCCCCAGCCCAGGACCGACATTGCCAAGCGCCGAAGCCGCTCCCGACAAACTGCTGATGGCATCAAGACCGCAAAAGGTCAGAGCCAACCCTAAAGATGCCAAACAGATGAAATAGAGCATGACAAAGCCGAGAACCGAGCGAATAACCGCGTCAGAGACCTGCAGACGATTGAAATGTATGGGAAAAACCCCATGGGGCTGCAAAAGACGACGAATATGCACCCCGGTCACGGCAAACAAAACTTCGTAACGAAAAACTTTTATGCTGCCGGCCGTCGAGCCGGTACAGCCGCCGATAAAACTAATTATGAAGAACGTGATCTGCGCAAAACCGCCCCATGCATCATAATCAACACTATGAAAGCCTGTGGTCGTCAGGATTGAAACCACATTGAACACCGAATGGCGGAAGGCGTCATCCGGATCCATATCGCCCGCCGCCCAATTCCAAAATGTCAGAAGCAGGGAAAAACCGATAACGCACCAAAAAAACCAGCGCACCTGACTGTCGGCCAGAACCGGCCACCGGCCACGTCGCGATGACGGAGAATAACCGCTGAAGGTCAAACTGCCTGCCAACATTCCCAGGACACAGATCCAGCGGGCTGCTTCGCCAAAATGCCCCAGGGACTGATCCGATGTGGAAAACCCACCCGTCGAAAGCGTTGCCATGGCGTGACAGGCCGCCTCGAGCGGGGTCATTCCGGCCCACAGCAAAGCCAGGGCAATGATCAGCGAGAACAGGCCATAAATGAGAAGACTTCGGCCAACCAATTTTGACAATCGCTGATGCGTATTGTTCAGTTTGTCGGAATTTTCGAGCCTAAAAATCTGCATTCCGCCAATTCGCAAGACGGGCAGCAAAGACAAGGCGGTGACGATGATCCCCGCCCCCCCCAGCCATTGCAACATAGCCCGCCAAATCAAGAGGGCGTGTGGCGCCGTATCCAGGCCCATCAAAACTGTGGCACCCGTGGTGGTAATTCCCGAGATCGTTTCAAAAACACCATCGGTAATGGACAGGTGAACACTGGAAAAATGAAAAGGGAGGGAAGCAAACAAAGCCACCAGCAACCAACTGGACACCGTAAGAAAAAAAGCCTGGCGGGTCGTCAGAACCGGCCAGCCCCGCACAAGATTGCCAAAAACCAAGGCCAGACCAATGAAGGCTGAAAAGGACAGGGCAGCGAGAAAGGCGGGCCATTCGCTGGCATGATCGACAAGATCAACGGCAACCGGCACACCCATGGCCAAGGCCAGGATCAATAGCAGGATGCCATCGATGAACAACACCGGACGAAGATCGAACAAAGCCGCATCCCCTGATCACATTCCGGCCCGGATCGTCGGCACAACGAAACCACAAAACCGTACCGGACAGGGACTATTGGCGCGGATGAGGGCGCCTGTCCAGCCCGGAATGGTGTCGAGCGGTTAGATATTGGACAGACTGCTGGAAGGATTGCCAATCAGCGCCATAAACTCGCGCCGGGTGGCCGGATCCGAGCGAAAAGCCCCCAGCATGCGGCTGGTCACCATGGTAACGCCCGGCTTTCGCACCCCACGGGTGGTCATGCACTGATGCGCCGCCTCAATAACGACGGCGACCCCCCTGGGGGCCAGAACATCTTGAATGGCATTGGCGATCTGCGCAGTAAGCTTTTCCTGGATTTGTAGACGTCGCGCATAAATTTCCACGACACGCGCCAGTTTGGAAATGCCAATAACACGGCTTCCCGGAAGGTAGGCCACATGGGCCTTGCCAATGATGGCCACCATATGATGCTCGCAATGACTTTCCAGACGGATATCCCTTAAAACCACCATTTCGTCATAGCCGTCCGTCTCTTCAAAGGTCCGACGGAGAATTTCTTCCGGGTCTTCGTGATAACCCGAGAAAAATTCTTCATAGGCGCGCACCACCCGGCCAGGTGTATCGCGCAGCCCTTCCCGCAAGGGATCATCGCCCGCCCACCGGATTAAAGTTCGTACCGCCTCTTCCGCTTCAGCCCGCGACGGACCCAGGACATCCTTGTTTTGCTTGCCCAGTGAAATGGCTTTTTGTTCTGTCACAACATATCCCCGCGAAACCCAGGAAAATTTCAACTGGGCATTTAGCGACGATGATACGCGATTGCAAGATAGGAACCTAGAACGGTGCGACTAATTGATACGCATCGTCTGGTGCGGACTATCGAGGGAGAAGGCCGGCACAAAAACGTCGAATTGCTCGCCATCCAGAGTTGTCATTTGATAACTGCCGACCATAATGCCGGATGGCGTCGCCAGGGGCGTTCCGCTGGTATATTCATAATGCTCGCCGGGGCGCAAAACCGGCTGCTCACCAACGACGCCCGATCCCTTAACCTCCTGCAGGCGCCCCAAAGC
>DUZC01000134.1 GCA_013349735.1 Rhodospirillaceae bacterium | reverse complement strand
GGCCGAGGGAAGTTCGATTACCGAAGGAATTGGCCAGGGCCGCATCACCGGTAATCTGGAAAATGCGCCCATTGACGATCAAGTAAGGGTGACCGATGAAGAAGCGCTTCCCCTGATTTTTGCGCTGCTCCGTCAGGAAGGGCTGTGCCTTGGCGGGTCATCCGGGATTAATGTGGCCGCGGCGATCAAAGTGGCGAAGCAACTGGGACCGGGACATACGGTCGTCACTATTCTTTGCGACCAGGGCACCCGCTATCAAAGTAAATTGTTCAATCCGTGCTTTCTCGCCGAACGCAATCTGCCGCAACCTGACTGGCTTGTCTGACCGCAAAAAAGGATAGGAAAAGATGAGTGGTACGAATTTTCAAGGAACTTCCGAGGCCCTGGTCAGCACCCAATGGCTGGCTGAACATCTCGGCGCCCCGGATGTCCGCGTTGTCGACGCCAGTTGGTATCATCCCAGCACGGGCCGAATCGGCCGCGACGACTACAATAATGAACATATTCCTGGGGCGGTGTTTTTCGATATCGACGAAATTGCCGATAGTAATTCCTCGTTGCCGCATATGTTGCCGGACCCCGCTAAATTCGCCAGCAAAGTGCGTCGCCTGGGGCTTGGCAATGGCAACCGAATTATCGTTTATGATCGTGCATCCGGCGGCGCCGCGGCGGCACGGGTCTGGTGGCAGTTCCGTTATTTTGGCCATCACGACATTTCTGTTTTAGACGGCGGTATGATCAAATGGTTGACCGAAGGACGGGCAACCGAGGACCTGCCGCCCGTGCCTCGGGAGCGGCATTTTATTGCCCGCGTCAACCAATTGCTGGTGCGTTCTAAAGCTCAGATCCTGCACAATCTGGAAACACCGCGGGAAGTGGTTATTGATGCCCGGTCGGCCGGGCGCTTTGCCGGTACCGAGCCCGAGCCCTGGCCGCATATTAAAACGGGCCATATTCCCGGCGCCAAGAATCTGCCCTGGAACGAACTGCTTGACCCGAACAGCAAAGTTTTTCTGGCCCCGGATCAGCTGGCCGATCGTTTTGCCCAGGCCGGCATAAATCCGGCCGCACCCTTGGTGGCAAGTTGCGGCTCAGGGGTCACGGCCTGCGTCTTGGCCCTGGCACTTGCGGTCCTCGGCAATCATGAAGTGGCGGTCTATGACGGCTCTTGGGCTGAGTGGGGCCTGGACCGCGACACACCGGCCGCATTGGGATGAAAAAAGATACCGTCATCGTCCATGCCGGACGCCATCCCGAACAACATTTTGGTGCCGTAAATCCACCCGTCTATCATGTCTCGACGGTGACCTATCCAACCGTCGAGGCCATGCGTGAAGGGGAAAGCCATCCCTATGATGGCATGCGCTACGGGCGCTATGGTACCCCCACCAGTTTTGCCCTGGAAGAAGCGGTCGCCGAATTGGAAGGAGGCTATCGCTCAATCTCAACCTCCTCGGGACTGGCGGCCATCACCGGCACCCTATCTGCTTTGCTTAAGGCCGGGGATCATTTGTTGATGGTCGACAGCGTCTATTTCCCGACACGGCGCTTTTGCAATGAACAGCTGCGACGCTCTGGCATTGAAACAACTTTTTACGATCCTCTGATCGGGGCCGACATCGCCGCTCTAATCCGCCCGACAACCCGCGTTGTGTTCGTCGAATCACCGGGCTCGCTCAGCTTTGAAATGCAGGATATTCCAGCGATTGCCGAGGTCGCCCATGCCCATGGCGCTTTAGTGGTCATGGACAACACTTGGGCCACCCCCCTGTTCTTTCAGCCCTTTACCAAAGGCGTTGATATTTCGCTGCAGGCGGCCACAAAATTCATCGTTGGCCATTCCGACGCCATGCTAGGAGTGATCACCTGCGCCAATGAACCGCTATGGAAGCTGGTGAAAACCTCGGTGGCCCAGGCCGGTGTCTGCGCCGGCGCCCAGGAGGCTTATCTGGGATTGCGGGGGTTGCGCAGTCTGTCGGCCCGCCTGCGCCAACATCAGGACTCAGGATTCCGCCTGGCCAACTGGCTGAAAGCACGGCCCGAGATCGCTCGGGTTATGCACCCAGGTCTGGCCGACGATCCCGGACATCCGTTATGGCGCCGGGATTTCAGTGGCGCTTGTGGTCTGTTTGGGCTGGAACTGACCCCTTGCCCCGCGCATGCGGTGGATGCATTTCTAAACGCGCTTAAATATTTTTCGCTCGGCTATAGCTGGGGTGGTTTTGAAAGCCTGATCATCCCCACCACCGGATCCATCCAACGCACCGCAACCCACTGGAGAACTAAAGGTCCTACGCTGCGTATTCATACCGGCCTGGAGGATCCTGACGATCTGATTGCGGATCTGACATCCGGTTTTTCCCGGCTAAAGGACAGCATCACTTAGGTAAACATTTAGAATTCTATGCTATTCTCAACAACTGTTGAAATATTATGATTTATAAAAAATGCAAGATAACTCAAAAGATTCGGCGCCTCCGGCCTTATCTGGCCCAAGCAAGCTGCGCCGCAATGCCCGTAATTTTGTTGAAGCTTTAACCGCACGCCTGTCCGAACTAGAATCCGTGGCCAAAGAGGCCAAGAGTTACAATGTCTTTACGCCGTCCGGCTATGCCGGATTTAAAACTCTATTCAATCGTTTTCGTGAACTGAGTGAAGAATTTCAGTTATTAAGCCAACTGGCCGAAGACTCTTTAACCAAATGCGATTGGACAGACCGTCAAAACGCTGGCGAATATAAAGAACTCGAAGTCTATTTCCGGCGCCTGCAAGTTCCCATGCTGCATGCCATGATTACCACCAACCTGCGTTTACTGCGGGTCTGGGACGATCGTTTGCGCCAGGGCGAAGGACTTCCTTTGGGGTCGCGGGAGCTTTTTGTTGAAACCGTGCGCCTGATCTACAATGCACGTCTGCAACTGTTGCGCCCCCGCTATATCGAACTCCTTGACGATGCGGCAATCCAGGATGCCGAACGCGCCGATCGGCTCCTGCGGACTCTGATCCGCAATGCCCCGGGTTTATTTGATTTTGACATAGGTCATATCAGCTCAGACCATGCCGCCGGCGACGATGATGAGTTTCTGCAGCATTGTAGTGAAACATTTCGTCTAT
>DUZC01000218.1 GCA_013349735.1 Rhodospirillaceae bacterium | reverse complement strand
AGCCGGTCATATTTTTTTTCTGTTGCCGGTGCCGCCTTCTCGCCTTTTTGCAAAGCAGCCAGACGCTGCTCCTGGACCTTGTGCATTTTGCCATAGGTTTCGGCAATCGTTTCAAAGGTCTCAAGCACGGTCGGCATCAGCGCAGCTTCCATGGCCGCCAGAGAAATGCCGCTTTCCTCGCCCTCGCTCTCGCCATCATCTCCGACCACGGCGGCAACATCATCGCCGCCCTCTTCACCTTCCCGCTCGGTGGTCTCTTCTTCTTCTTCTTCGTCTTCGGCTTCGGAACCGGTAGGCTCTTCGGCCGGATCGCCCGCCGGAACCGCTTCAATTTCCGGAGGCCCCGCCTCGAGTTCCTCTTCGGAAATATCGGCCCTGGGACTGCCATAAGTGGCATCAAGATCGATAATGTCGCGCAACAGCATTTTGCCGTCCACCAGGGCATCATGCCATTCAAGGACCGCGCGAATGGTCATCGGACTTTCGCAGATGCCGCCAATCATCATCTCGCGACCCGCTTCGATCCGCTTGGCGATGGCGATTTCGCCTTCGCGCGACAAAAGCTCGACCGACCCCATTTCGCGCAAATACATGCGCACCGGATCGTCGGTGCGGCCGAGGTCTTCCTCATCTACATTGCCAGGCGGCGCCGCTTCGGATTCCGGAGCCAACTCCTCCTCGGAGGCCGCCGCTTCTTCGCCTTCTTCGCTTTCCACCAAATTGATGCCCATTTCGGACAACATGGCCATGGTGTCTTCAATCTGCTCGGACGACACTTCGTCAGGCGGCAGCGCCGTGTTCAGCTCGTCATAAGTGATGTAACCGCGCTCTTTGCCGCGGGCCACCATCTTCTTGACCGCCACACCCAAGGTGTCCAGTAAGGGGCCGTCGAGATTTTCTTCCGGCGCCTCAGTGTTTTCCGCCGTATTTGCTGCTTTGCTTGCCATCCAGTGTCCGCTCCCCACCGGCAACCTCCCCAAACCTTGGGCTGTAGCCGTCTGGCGATGATACATAAGGCCGATTTTCCTTTCCCGCATCCCCGCGGCTATAAGAAAAACCGTCCCGGCTCACGAATCTTCACCCCGGGTCATCGATGACCATAGGGCGTTTAAATATGCGAAGGTTTCGTCTGACATGGCGGCGCCCGCTTGTTGCTCGGCCCACCTCAATTCTGCCCCGATGTCCTTCCGCGTATAAAGATTGAAAACATGGTCCCAAAGCCCTCGCACCCCATCTAAAGGCGCGCCGGGCTGGAGATAGGCAATCCGATCATGGGCTCTGGCTTCCAGAAGGCGGTCTAATATCTGCGTTAAACCGCATGCGCTTAGGTGGCGCCGCACACCCTCGGAATCAAGGCCTGCCCAGCCATCGAGGTGCTTTAAGACTTCCTGACGGAGCTTGTCAAGGCTGGAATCAGTAAATTGCAAATGACCAAGCCGTTCAGCCACCTCTTCCAGCAGGGCCGGGTGAACAATGACCATCAGCAATAGCTGCTCTTCCGCACCCCCGGCATTGGGATAGGGATTGGGGCGGCTCAGCCCCGGCAAGCGTCCGTCCGGACCACGGTCCACTGAATGGCGGCGCCCCTTTGTCTGGCCTCGGTGATAAACCGGACGCACCGGCCGGAAGCTTTCCCAAAGCCGGGATCGAAAATAGCGGCGATACTGATCCTGGACCGTACGATCCTGGATGCTGTCAACCAGAGAAAAAAGGGCCGTCTCAAAAGCCGCACGCCGCTCGGGCGTATCGGTTGGCCGTTCGGCCCACTCCCATTGCCAAAGCATTTCGGACAAAGGCTGAGCCTGATCCAGGACCGTCTGAAACGCGGCCGGTCCGGCATTGCGGATCAGACTGTCGGGATCTTCGGGCGGCGGAATCGTCGCAAAACGCACCGAATTCCCGGGCTTGAGCAAAGGTAAAGCGCGCAAGGCCGCCTTATGCAAAGCGCGCTGCCCAGCCGCATCACCGTCAAGACATAGAATGGGTTCGGGAGCCAGACGCCACAGCAAGCCCAACTGCTGTTCGGTCAAAGCGGTACCCAAGGGGGCAACCGCATGGGCAAAACCAGCGCGATGCAGGGCGATGACATCCATATAGCCTTCACAGAGGATCACGGTGCCCGCTTTAATCGCCGCTTCCCGGGCTTGGGCCAGGCCATAAAGCACCTCGCCCTTGTGGAAAAGCGGCGTGTCCGGAGAATTAAGATATTTTGGCTGGCCCTCGCCCAGGATGCGTCCGCCAAAAGCAATCACCCGCCCGCGCCGGTCGGTGATCGGAAAAATCACCCGGCCGCGAAAGCGATCATAAGGTTCAGTCCGTCCCTCGGGAACAATCAACAACCCCGCTTCAATAGACAGAGCTTCAGGAATTCCCTGGGATTTCAGTGCCGCGCGCAGGGCGCCCCGACTGTCCGGGGCATAACCCAGGCGAAATCGCCCCAGGGTCTGTTCGTCCAGACCACGACGGCGCAGATAATCCAGGGCCTCATGGCCGGTTGGCCCACGCAATTCGCGTTGAAAAAAAACGCAAGCGACCTCAAGAGCATCATGGAGCGATGCTTCATGCTTAGCCCTCTCACGCTCTTCCGGCACCTGCTCGGGAACCTGCAATCCCGCCTGCTCGGCCAGACGCTCGACCGCTTCGGGAAAGCTCAGATGTTGGGCCTGCATGGCATAGGTGATGACGTCGCCATGGGCCCCACAGCCGAAGCAATGATAGAAGCTTTTTTCTTCGTTAACGGTAAAACTGGGGGTCTTTTCGTTGTGAAATGGGCATAGCCCGATATGTTCCCGCCCTTTGCGGGTCAACTTCACCTGACGGCCGATTTCCGCAACCAGCGACAGGCGCGAGCGGATTTCATCAAGAAAGGCCGCAGGAAAGCCCATTCACCCGAGCTGCTGCTTGACCACGGCACTGGCCTTCGTGAAATCCATCCGCCCGGCATAGCGTTCTTTTAAAGCGGCCATGGTCCGTCCCATATCCTTCAAGCCACTGGCGCCGATATCGGCCACCGTCTCACGAACCGCGTCGATCACCTCGGGCTCGGACAGCTGCGCGGGCAGAAAGCGCTCAATGATGGTAATCTCCTCGGCCTCCTGTTGCGCCAGTTCCAGGCGCCCCCCCTGTTCGTAAAGAGAAATG
>DUZC01000309.1 GCA_013349735.1 Rhodospirillaceae bacterium | reverse complement strand
TCAAGATAGGTTACCCGGGCATTGGCCACCAGATCGGCATCAATATCTTCGGGGCCCAATTCAATGCAGGCCCCCAGATAGGTCTGCATGGTGCGCTGAGCGTCCGGGGTCACAAAAATCAGACAGCGCGCGGTTGAAGGACCGTTCACCGCCGGCTTGGTCGAAAAGATAACCCCCTGGCTGCGCAGATCATGAGCGAAAACGCCCCCCAACTGATCGGCTTTGACCTTTCCAATAAAAGCCGTCTTGCCGCCCAGCCCAGCAATGCCGGCAATCGTATTGGCCGCTGAGCCACCCGAACATTCGAGCCCGGGCCCCATACGGCTATACAAATCTTCGGCCTGCTGAGCATCGATCAACGTCATCACACCCTTGGCCAGGCCCAGGGCGCGCAATTGAGCGTCATCGGCATGCGCCAGCACGTCGACGATGGCGTTGCCGATGCCGGCAACGTCCAACGCGCAATCGGTCATAGGAATCCTCCGGAAAATCCGTCGCGGCGCAAAGTAAGCCAAGGCCGGCCCGCGAACAACCCAAATCGCGTAAAGCGGCTTTTGATTGCTGTCGGAAGAAAATCACACCAACACTCGGCAAGCGCCGCCGGCTGTGTTTATATTCATCCATGATCCGCTCGCTGGCAAAAGCCCTGGGCCAACTTCCCGACCCCCGCTTCCGTAGGGTGCTGTGGCGCGGGCTTGGCGTTACCCTGGTCTTTTATTTGCTGCTCTATCTGCTGATCGGCTGGGGGTTGCACGCGCTGGCACTGTTCGGCATTGGCTGGGTGGACCAACTGACCGCCTTGCTGGGTGGTATCGCCGCACTGGTTTTAACCATCCTGTTGTTTCCCGGAATCGTTATGCTGGTCCTCAGCTTCCTGCTGGACGACATCGCCCAGGCCGTGGAGCTGCGATATTATCCCCAGCTGCCGCCACCACGCCAACAGCCCTGGTTCCCCCTGCTGATGGGCAGCGCCCGTTTTGCCCTGGCCAGTCTGGTCATCAATCTGGTGGCCTTGCCAATCGATCTGCTACTGCTGTTTACCGGACTTGGCCTTGGCCTCTATTACCTGATTAATGGCTATCTCTTGTCGCGGCAATATTTCGAACTGGCGGCTTGGCGCAGACTGGAACCCAAAGCCGCCGACCGCTTGAGGCGGGCCCATGCCGGGCGCTTGCTGCTGCTCGGTCTGGCCATTGCCGGTCTGTCAACGATCCCTCTGATTAATCTGCTGGCGCCCTTGATTGGCGCTGCCGCCATGGTCCATGAAGTCGAGGCGTTAAGGATCGCGGACCCGGCGGTTATGGAAATTTCCCTGTGATGGACCTGAAACAACTTCTGCTTTTGCTCTGTTTGAGTGGGCTGGCCGCCTGTGTCGCCCCCGGACCGATCGCCAAAACAGCCAGACCCGCCGACCCGACGGCGAAAACCGCAGCACCGGGAACCGTCTCGCCCAATCTCGCCTCAGAGCCACAGCTTTTGGTTGATTTGTCCGGGCGGGATATCCTGCGGCAATTGGGAGATCCGAGCTTCCTCAAGCGCGAAGGGCCGGCTGAGATCTGGCAATATTACGGTCAAGGCTGCATCCTTGACCTGTTCCTCTATAATGAAAAAGACCGCCTTCAGGTTTCCCATGTGGAAATCCGCGGCCAGGCCCTGATCAATGCCGGCGATGCCTCTTGCCTGGGAAAATTGCTGGAAAGCCACCGCAGCAAAAATTAGTGTTGCCATTCGGGCTTCGGGTAACTGAGACACGGATTTGATCGGATCACACCGGATAAGTGCGGATGATTCTTTGCGCCGGCGGCGCCGTTTTTTTGATCCGTGCGCATCCGCCGTAATCCGGAAATCCGTGTCAATAGGTCCGACCGCCCGCCCCCAATTGCCGTGCAGGCAAGAAGATTCCGTAAGAGCGCAATCGGCTATCCCTTCCCCGCGAACCCGCAAAGATCCCATACCGGACAGCCGGAACAGATTGGCTTACGCGCCTTGCAGCGGTGGCGGCCATGCAGGATCAGCCAGTGATGGGCATGCGCTTGCCATTTGACGGGGGTTACCTTTAACAGCGCCTGTTCCACCTTGTCCGGCGTAGCACCGGGGGCCAGACCGGTCCGGTTGGCAACCCGGAAAATATGCGTATCCACGGCGATGGTCGGCTGGCCAAAGGCGATGTTCAACACGACATTGGCGGTCTTGCGGCCGACTCCGGGCAGGCTTTGTAAATCCTCGCGCCGGTTCGGCACTTCGCCGGCATACCGCTCCAGCAACAAGGCGGACAGCGCGATAATGTTCCTGGCCTTGGTGTTGAACAGGCCGATGGTCCGGATATGCTGCTTAACCGCCTCTTCCCCCAAAGCCAGCATCGCCGCCGGACTGTCCGCCACCGCAAAGAGCGCCCGGGTCGCCCGGTTGACGCCAAGATCGGTCGCCTGCGCTGACAACAAAACGGCCACCAGCAAGGTGAAGGGATTTTTATAGTCCAGCTCACTGCGCGGCTCGGGCCGTTCAGCCGCCAAACGGGCATAAAACTGATCGATCTCGGCGGGCCGCATGGGACTCTACCTCCTTGGGAAGGGGCGTGATAAACTGGCCAAAGCCATTCTGCCAGCCCCGGAGATCCGATGCATCCCTGCAAAAAAGCCATCGCCAGTTTTTGTGCCCTGGCTTTGCTGGCGGCTTGTGCCGAAAAACCGGCTAAATCGGAAAAACTGGCCAGCCAAAATCACCATAGCTCGCCACCCCGGATCGCCCCCCCGCGGCTGCCCCCAGGCAGTTTCGATCAGGCGAGAGCGACGGCCCTGCGAGAGAGCGCTCGGGCCGCCCGAGCGGCTGGGGATAAGGATCAGGCCCGCCAGGCTCTGCAAGACGCCATCGCGTTCTGGCCTGTCGACCCGGCGGCCTGGACCGAACTGGAAAGCCTGTGCCAAGCCGTCAAAGACCGGCAATGTCAAGACTATGCCGCTTTCTTTTCCAGCAAATTGGATTTTCTTAAGGATCAGTCGCCGCGCAGCGCTGCCCTGGGTTTTCAGAATATTGCCGAAGAAGAACCGGGGGCCATGGCCGGCAACTATCGCTTGGATCAGGCGACCCTTGAGATGGGGCTCAGGCTTTGGGCTTTCTACGGCCAAAGCGATCCCTTGGCCGTT
>DUZC01000285.1 GCA_013349735.1 Rhodospirillaceae bacterium | reverse complement strand
CCGGGCCTTGCGATCACTTTCCAATTATTATCCCAACAATAAGGAAGCTCCAGCCGTCACCAAGATGATGGAAGATACCTTTGCCAAACTCTATCTCGATGGGGCGGCGGACGGTCTGGTGCCGATTTCTGCGATTGGCCTTTATGACGAGTTCCGTGACCTGACGCCCAGCGGCGCGAAAGGGGACGAGATGATCCGCAAACTGGCCGACCGGTTGGCCAGCGTGGATTTGTTGGATCGGGCCGCCGAGCTTCTGAAACATCAAATTAATTTCCGGCTGCAAGGGGTCGATAAGGCAAGGGTGGGCGCGCAGCTGGCCTTGCTGGATCTGCTCAATCGTCAGCCGCAGGCCGCCCTGGATGCCTTGCAGACCAGTGAAGGGAGCCAACTGCCCGCCGATTTGCAACAGCAGCGTCAACATCTGAAGGCCCGTGCCTTGGCCGATGTGGATCAGGTCAATGAGGCCATCCAGCTCTTGGTGGGAGATGAGTCGTCTGAAGCGGCGCTTCTGCGCGCCGAGATCCACTGGCATAAGCAAAATTGGCTAGAGGCCGCCGCCGCCTTTGAAAGCCTGGTTCCCCGTCCCGATCACGCGATGACGCTTGATGATGCGTCCTCGAAGCTGGTGATCGGCTGGGCGACGGCGCTCAATCTGGCCAATGATGAGCGGGCTCTGGCGGCGCTGCGGCGCAATTTTGCGCAATCCATGCTGGGCACCCCCTTTAAGGACGCCTTTTCTTTGCTGACCAGCGCTGCCGATCGTGAGTTGCCGGATATGGCGGCGGTCGCCAATAAGATCAAAGAAGTGGAAAGCTTTCGCAGCTTTATGAACAGTTACAAACAGCGCATCCAGGCCGCAGGGCTGTCGGCCATAAATTAATTAAATCAGCCGGCGCTGAAGCTTTGCACCAGACTGCCGCAAATCAGATACCAGCCATCCACCATAACGAAAAAGATAAGCTTGAAGGGTAAGGCGATGGTGACAGGCGGCAGCATCATCATGCCCATGCTCATTAAGACCGATGCCACCACCATGTCGATAATCAGAAAAGGCAGGAAGATCAGAAAGCCAATTTCAAAGGCACGGCGCAGTTCACTGATCATAAAAGCGGGGATCAGCGCCTTGAGGGGGGTATCTTCTATTTTTTCCGGGGTTACCGTGTGCGAGAGGTTCAGAAACAGCTGCAGATCCTGATCTCTTACCTGATGTGTCATGAAGGCATGGATCGGTTTTATGGCCCGTTCCAATCCTTCCATTTCATCAATTTTATTGGCGAGAAGCGGTTGCAGGCCTTGCTCATAGGATGCCTCGAAGGTCGGCATCATGACAAAACCAGTCAAAAACATGGCCAGACTGACGATGACCATGTTGGGTGGGCTGGTCTGGGTGCCCATGGCCTGACGCAGGAAGGACAGCACGACGACAATGCGGGTAAAGGAGGTCACCATGACCAAAATGGCCGGGGCGACACTGAGGATGGTGATCAGCGCGACCAGTTGAACCACGCGGCTGGTGGTTGAACCGCCTTCCCCCAAATCCAGGGTAAATTGCTGGGCAAGCGCCGGGTGGGCCGTGATCAGGCCGCAGGCAACGATAAAGAACCCGAAGGCAAAACGTCTCAAGGGCGCGCTTCCTTGCTTGGAGGGATTTCTCGATTAATTTCGGCAGAGGCCAAGGCGCCCTGTTCGATTATGACATCGGTACCTCCACCGACCAGCAAAAGATGTTCGCTGTCGTCGCGACGAACCAGCAGCAGCCGCCGGCGCCCATCGAGGGGCAAGCTTTCAACAACCGAAAGGCGTCGTTTCTGACGGGGGCCGACATGGCCAAGCAGCAATCCAGACTTTCGGGCGACCCAGGCGGCCCCGGTAATCAGGCCAAGAACCAGCAAAAGCGCCAGAAAAGTGCGCAGATAAAGGTCCCACTCCATCTAATCGCCCAGCCGCTGTTTGAGTTGCGACAATTGGTCGTGAAGATCCTCTTCCAGGCTGTCAAGTTTACCGATCAAGGCTTGCATATCCACAAGCAGTCCACGGCCATCTTCCTTGGGCATGGTCTCGACGGTGGTACAAACTTCTCTAACCCGGTCTTGGATCGCCGAAAGATCCATCAGGGTGCCGCCGGCCAGCAGGCGCCTTGCCGTCAAGACCAAGGAAGCGACCTTGTGAAGGTCTTCGCGCATCTGTTCGGTGTTGGGCATTATGGTCCCCCGGGGGAAGGGACGGCCTGATTATTGGCGCGGTAGACATAGGCCAGAATCTCCGCTACCGCCATGAAAGCCTCAAGCGGGATCACACTATCGACGTCGACGGCAGTAAGAATTTGTGCCAGATCGGCGTCTTCCCTGACTTTGACATTATTGGCAAAGGCCAGTTCAAGGATCTTTTCGGCAACTTTGCCGCGGCCGGACGCCGTGACCGTTGGCGCATCATCGGCACTCTTGGGCTCATAAGCCAGGGCTACGGCGATGGTCTGCTTCGGCGCCAGCCGCCGCCTGTTTTCGCTGTCCTTGGCCACGCCGTGAGCCCTCCGTCATTGGCTGCTTATGATGCTGCCCTTGCCTTTAAGAAAGGTTTAATCTCGCGCGTGCGAAAAAGCGCCGGTCTGCATGGTCAGCGGCCATGGAACCGCCAATTCGCGAAATCGCCAAGGCGATTGGGTCGGCGCCCCATAGATGGAAATAGTTGGAACGATTGCCCTGACCTGCTGATTCACCGTTTGTTAAGCGCGGCGGATTTAAGCTTCATCCTGCAGCCATCGGGCTGCGTTAAGGATGATGCAATGCTCGAGAACCTGACGCTTTTCGCCATGGCGCAGAAATCCATGGATTATTTGGCCCGTCGTCAGGCGGTGCTGTCGGAGAATGTTGCCAATGCCGATACCCCGGCCTACAAGGCCAAAGATCTGGCGCCCCTGAGTTTTAAAGATGTTTTGCAGCAACCGGCGGCCCCGGTTCGTGCCACGGTCACCAATCCCAAACATATCTCGCCCGAGGTTGAGCCCGCCCGCTTTGAGGTGGTTGCCGATCGCAACCCCAATGAATCAAAGCCAGATGGCAATACCGTTCAGGTCGATGATCAGATGCAGAAGATCGGTGAAATCAAAGGCAAATATGATCTGTCCATTAATCTTTTCATGAAACAT
>DUZC01000246.1 GCA_013349735.1 Rhodospirillaceae bacterium | reverse complement strand
GACGAAAGCCATTGACCCTCTTTTTCCGTCGAGCCTTCTTTTTGGCGATGATTGTGTTTTCTCCGGCATTGGCGGCCTCGCCGGACCAGCTGGTCATCGGCATTTCGCAATTCCCGGCTAATTTCAATCCGCTGATCAATAGCATGCTGGCCAAAAGCTATATTCTTGGCCTGGCTGTGCGTCCCTTGACGGTCTATGACAAAGATTGGGCCTTGGTTTGCATGCTTTGTACCCGGCTGCCCAGTCTTGAAAATGGCCTGGCGGTGGCCGAAAAAACACCGGATGGCAAGAACGGGGTGGCCATCACCTACGCGATCCGTGCCGAGGCCCGCTGGGGTGACGGGGTGCCGGTGACCAGTCAGGATGCGGTTTTTACCTGGCAGGTCGGGCGGCATCCGCAAAGCGGCGTTTCCAGCAGCGAACTGTTTCGTCGGATCCAGCAGGTCGAAGTCAAGGACGCCAAGACCTTTATACTGCATTTTGACAAGCTGACTTTTGACTACAACGCCATCAATGATTTTCAACTTTTGCCGGCCCATCTCGAAGCGGCGGCCTTCACCGATCCGGCGGCCTATCATTTACGCAGCCTTTATGAAACCGAGCCCACCAATCCCGGGTTGTATAATGGGCCTTATCGCATCAGCGAAATTGCCCGCGGCCAATATGTTGTGCTTCTGCCCAATCCCTTCTGGTCCGGTCCCAAGCCAGCCTTTGCCCGTCTTGTCGTCAAGGCCATTGAGGCGTCGCCGGCCATCGAGGCCAATCTGTTGTCCGGCGATATTGACATGGTTGCCGGCGAATTGGGGATGTCGGTGGATGCCGCCCTAAATTTCGAGCGGCGGCATCGGCCGGAATGGCGGGTTACCTACAAGCCCGGCCTGGTGCATGAACATATCACCGTCAATTTGGATAATCCGGTTCTGGCCGATCGGCGGGTCCGCCAGGCCTTGCTGTTTGGCCTTAACCGCCCGACCCTGGTCCAGCAGCTGTTCGGCGGCCATCAGGCGGTTTCGAACGGGCCGGTCAATCCCTTGGACTGGTGCTATGACCCCAAGGTAAAAGCCTATCCGTTCGATCCTGAACAGGCGGGCCGTCTGCTGGACGAGGCCGGCTGGCGGCGTGGGTCCGATGGCTGGCGGCGTAATGCCGAGGGCCGTAAACTGGCCTTGGAATTAATGACCACGGCGGGCAACCATAACCGCGAGGTCATGGAATTGGTGATCCAGCAGGCCTGGAAAAAGCTTGGTATCGATGTCACCTTGCGCAACCAACCGGCGCGGACCTTTTTCGGAGATACCGTGCTGAAACATGCTTTTGCCGATCTGGCCCTGTTCGCCTGGGTTTCGGCACCGGAAAATGTGCCGCGCTCCAGTCTGCAAAGCGAGATGGTACCAACCAAAGCCAACAATTATTCCGGTGAAAATGTCGGCGGCTATCGCAGTCCGGCCATGGACCGTTTGATCGAGGCGATCGAAGTCGCGCTGGACCGGGAAAAGCGGCGCGGGTTATGGGCCGAGCTGCAGGCGCTTTATGCCGAGGATCTGCCGGAGCTCCCGCTTACTTATCGCTCCGATCCCTTTATCCTGCCGGTTTGGCTGCAAGGGGTCGAACCCACCGGCCATCAATATCCCACCACGCTTTGGGTAGAAAACTGGCGGGTGGAGAAAAAGGCCCCATGACCCGTCTTTTGGCAATAAGGCTGGTCCAGGCCGCGTTCGTCCTGCTGGTCATGTCCTTTTTGGTCTATGGGCTGATGGGGCTGATGCCCGGTGACCCCATTTTGCTGATGGCCGCCGGTTCGCCGAAAATGACCGCCCAGGATGTCGCCCAGCTGCAGGCCTTGTACGGGCTTGATCAGCCGCTGCTGCTCCGCTACGGCCATTGGTTGCGGGCGGCCCTGTCCGGCGATCTGGGCTTTTCGCGCCTGTCGGGCCAACCGGTGGGGATGGCCTTGCAGGCCCCCTTGCATAATACCGTTCTTTTGATGGCCAGCGCCCTGCTGCTGGCTTTGCTCTTGGCTTTGCCGGCTGGGGTGATGGCGGCCCTGCGTCAGGGGCGATGGCTGGACCATCTATTCAATCTGACGGCTTTCGCGGCCATTTCTCTGCCGGTTTTCTGGATGGGGCTGCTGCTGATCCTGTTGTTCGCCGTGGATTTGGCCTGGTTGCCCGCCTCGGGCGTGATCACGGCCGGGGGCCAGGCTGGGTTTCTTGACCGGCTCGCCCATCTCGCTCTGCCGGTCACAGCGTTGGCCCTGGCCGGGTTCGGCCATTATCTGCGCTATAGCCGCGCCGCCATGATCCAGGCGCTGTCCCAGGACTGGGTGCGCACCGCCCGGGCCAAAGGTCTGTCCTGGTCGCGGGTGGTAACGCATCACGCTTTGCGCCCTGCGATGATCCCGGTAGTCACCATTCTGGCCTTGGATCTGGGGACCTTGTTTTCCGGGGTGCTGGTGACCGAGACGGTGTTCGCCTATCCCGGCATGGGCAAGCTGATCTATGACGCGGTGATGGGCAATGACTATAATCTGGCCTTGGCCGGTTTGCTGCTGGCCACCTTGCTGACCCTGGCCGGCAGTCTGCTTGCCGATATTTTGTATCATCTTCTCGATCCCAGGATTTCGTTGGGATGAAGCGGTTTTTAGCCCATCGTCCGGCCTGCTTTGGCCTGCTGCTGCTGCTTTTGATGATCATGCTTGCGGCGGCGGCGGGATTGATCCAGCAAAGGCTGGGGATCGACGCCGAAACTCTGGATCTGATGGCGCCGGCGGCCCCGGCCTCGCCGGCCCATCTTTTGGGCACCGACGAGGTGGGGCGGGATCTGCTGGCCCGCCTTCTGCAGGGCAGCGCCATCTCCTTGACCATCGGTCTGACCACCGCTTTGGCCGCGGCGATGATCGGGACTCTGCTGGGGATCGTCGCCGGCTATCGGGGCGGTGTGCTAGATTCCTTGCTGATGCGTCTGACCGATGGGGTAATCGCTTTGCCGCTTTTGCCCCTGCTGATCGTGCTGGGGGCGGTCGATCCGGCAAAATTGGGATTGTCGGCTGAACTGCTGCAGGCGCCTTCGGGCAGTCTGGCCCGAACCATCCTGATTATCGCGCTGGTCGGCTGGACGACGGTGGCGCGGCTGGTGCGGGCGGCGACGTTG
>DUZC01000261.1 GCA_013349735.1 Rhodospirillaceae bacterium | reverse complement strand
ATCGGCAACCGCAACCAGATCCTCCATGCGGGTAGCAAAAAGGGCAAAAGCCGCTGCCATCTCGCCGGATTCGACCCGGCGTTCCAACTCACCCAGGCCGCGCTTGCCGCCGACAAAGTCAATGCGTTTATCCTTGCGCAAATCGACGATCCCCAGCACGGGCGCCAAAAGGCGATCCGTCAACAGACTGACGTCAAGACAGGCGACAGGGTCGGACGGAGACGGCAAGGGCCCTTTCGGGGTCAAACGGTACCATTGGCCCGGCAAATACAACCCCATCATCCGCGGTGCCGATGGGCGGGCTTGACCAGCGACGGCCTCGACGACAAACGAATTTTCCAAGGCGGCCAGAAAGGCCTCAGGGCTAAGCCCATTGAGGTCACGGACGACCCGGTTATAGTCAAATATCTTCATTTCTTCCATTGGGAAGCTGACAACCAGGAAGGAGTCCTGCGGACCCACGGCCCCATCGGCGGCCCGCCGGCTGGCGGCAATCCGCGAGGCCGCCGCCGAGCGATGATGACCATCGGCAATGTACAGGGCTGGCATGGCATCAAAAGCAGCGGTGATGCTGGCAATATCGTCCTGGGACTCCACCACCCATAAGCTATGGATATTCCCGTCGACCGCCGCCACCCGGCAAGCCGGCGGAGAGGCCACCATCCGAGAAACCACCGCGGCCAGAACGGGGGTCTGGCGGTGCGCCAGCAGCACCGGTCCGGTCTGGGCATTGCATTTATCGATCTGACGGACCCGGTCATCTTCCTTGTCGGGTCGGGTAAATTCATGTTTGCGGATCCGATTAATGTCATAAGCGGCTACCGAGCCACCGCCAACAATCCCGGTCTGCACATGGTCGCCCATTTCCAGACGATAAATATAGAAGCGGGGTGCCGGATCCCGCCGCAGCACCCCGGCGGCGATCATTTTGCTCAGATTCTCGGCGGCCTTGGCATAAACCGCGGGAGAGGTGACATCGATATCTTCCGGAAGATCGATCTCCGGCTTAGAAATATGCAGGAAACTCCAGGGCTTGCCGGCGGCTAGCAGGCGCGCCTCGGCGCTCGACAACACGTCATAAGGCGGCGCCGCCACTTCGGCGGCAAAGTCAGCGGTTGGGCGCAGGCCAGGAAAGGGACGAAGCAGCGGCAAGGTCATGACGGGGTTCCTGCTAAAAGGCATAAAGCGCCCGTTTCTTAGCCCGGATTTCGCAGGCTGTCACCAGTAGGATTGGATCTCGCCCAGGAGAGGAAATCTGGAGTAAAAGCTAGGACATGGATTCGGTACTGACCCTTATCGCCCCCCAAGACGGCCTAAGCGACCGCCTGCTTCGTCAGGTCAGAGGCGCGCTGGACGGGTTGGGGGCGGATAGCCTGGCAGCCAGCTGGCTGGCCCCGGGCCGGGCTGCTGATATTCCCTTTTCCTTGCTGGCCCCTTGTCAGGCCGAAGCCGCAGCCCGGCAGAGCTTGAACGGACTGGCGGTGGATTTGGTGGCCCAACCGCTGGCCAATCGGCGCAAAACCATTCTGCTGGCGGATATGGACAGCACTATTGTCGATGGCGAAACCCTGGATGATTTGGCGGCGGGCCTGGGGCTGGGCGCTGAAGTGGCCGCCCTCACCGCCCAGGCGGTCGCCGGTCAGGCGGATTTTGCCGCCAGTTTGCGCCAGCGCGTCGCTTTGCTGCGGGGAACAGAAATTGCCCGCCTGAGCGCGCTTTGCCAGGATATACGCTATATTCCTGGTGCCGCGACCTTGGTCGCCACCATGCGCGCCCACGGCGCCTTCACGGTTCTGGCCTCGGGCGGCTTTGCCCAGTTCACGGCCCATGTCGCCCAGGCTTTGGGCTTTCAGAGCCATTTCAGCAATCATCTGACGGTGGAGTCCGGCCGTTTGACCGGTGCTTTGGACGAGCCGCTGCTTGATGGCCTGGCCAAATGCAAGATTCTTCAGAAAATCGCCGCACAACGGCAACAGCCTCTGTCGCTTTGCCTGGCGGTGGGCGACGGCGCCAATGACCGCGAAATGATCGGGGCCGCCGGGCTGGGCGTCGCCTTTCACGGCAAGCCCGCCTTGACCGCCGTCGCACCGGCCCGGATCGACTATACGGATCTGCACGCCCTACTTTTCATCCAGGGCTATAAGGTGGCGGATTTTGTCCTGTCGCAGTAACAAGCGCTGCGGTTAAAGGCGCCATCCCTGCGCACCCCGTTGCTGAGCGCTTAACGCGGCGCGATTTCCTTCTTTGGCTCGACATCAACCCGCAGCGGCACAAAATGCAGGCCGGCGTCGCTTTGCACCAGCAACAACACCGATTTGCGTCCGCCTTTATGCGCCGAATCGATCTTGGCGGCAAAATCCGCCGGTGATTTCACCGGTTCCTGCGAGACTTCGACGATAAGATCCCCGGCCCGCATTCCTTTGGCCGCCGCCACACCGTTGGGGGTCAGTTCGGTTACCACCACCCCTTTGGCTTCGGCCGGCAGGTCATACCGTTCCCGCAAGGCCGGTGAGATCGGCGCAACCACCAGACCCACCAGCGGTACCGAGGCCTGCCCATTGTCCGATTTGGCACCGGGCTTTTCGCTCGCCTTGGTCAATTCCGCTTCGCTGTCCTCGGTCAGTTCACCCACCACCGCGTGAAGGGTTACTTTCTTGCCGTCGCGCCACAGCACCACTTCGACATCCTTATTGATGCCCGTCTCGGCGACAATGCGCGGCAAACGGCGCATTTCATTGACATCCTTTCCGTCAAAGCGGCTGATGACATCGCCGGCTTTTATGCCGGCCTTGGCTGCCGGGCCGTTGGGACTGACGCTGGCCACCAGGGCGCCATGCTGATCCTTAAGACCAAGATTATCCGCGATCTCGTCGGTCACCGACTGGATGCGCACGCCCAACCAGCCGCGACGGGTCCGGCCATATTTCTGCAAATCCGCAATGATCGGCTTGGCCAGACTGGAGGGAATGGAAAAGCCAATCCCGATAGAGCCGCCCGATTGCGAGAAAATCGCGGTGTTGATGCCAATGACCTCGCCCTTCAGATTGAAAAGCGGTCCGCCGGAATTGCCTTTATTGATAGCCGCATCGGTTTGAATGAAATCGTCATAGGGACCGGCATTGATATCCCGCGACCGCGCCGAAACGATTCCC
>DUZC01000163.1 GCA_013349735.1 Rhodospirillaceae bacterium | reverse complement strand
CAGACCCTGGGCGGCGCCGTCGCTCGCCTCGGAAAGGGCGAAGCAGTCCGCGTCATTGGCCAACCGCACCGGCTGGCCCAGGGCTTTCTCCAGGTCCGCCGCAAAGGGGCGGCCGATCAACCAAGTAGAATTGGCATTCTTGATCAGGCCCGAGGCTGGGGAAACCGCGCCAGGAATCCCGATCCCAACGGAGCCGCGACTGCCCAGGCTTTGTTCGATGCCGGCCACAAGTCCAACGACAGCCGCAAGCGTCGCATCATAATTGCCGCTTGGTGTCGGCACCCGTTGGCGCAGAAGGGTTTCGCCATTGGCGGCGATGGCAATCGTCTCGATCTTGGTGCCACCCAGATCAATACCAATACGGAAGCGATGATGCATAATTGTCCTTACAACTTGGCAAAGCTTGGCAGCGTTGATTGTTGAAATAGCGTGACGTATGGTAAACCCATTGGAAAGAGAGTGCGTTACAAAGAGAAACTGGCAGATCGAAGGGATTTGGCTTTACCGCCTGAAGCGGGCGCCAAGGGTTCAGGGGTCGTCGGGTCTCGCGAGAAGGGTTGCCAATGGACCATAGGAATCCCAAGAAAATCTTCAGTGCCGAATTGCAAAGACTGAAGAGCAAGGGCGAGCTCCCTTCTAAAGCTGCAATGGACGACCCGGCCGGGGTTCTTTTGGCAATCAATGGGCTGCGCGACGATATTCGCTCTTTAGAAAATCTGGTGCGGCAAGGAGTCCCCCAAACGGATGAGGCGCCTGACGCCGAACTGGTCGAATTTGACCGCAAACGTGCTGAAGTCAACCAGCTGAAAACAGAAATTCGAGCGCTGTCTCTGGCGATTTCCCATACGAAATCAGAAATCGCGGCATTGCGCCCCCCCGATGCCAAAGATGATCGGCTCGTGGCGGTCGCCAATGAGTTGGATGCCATCGTTGCTGCCACCGAAGGGGCTACCCAGACGATTCTCGAAGGGGCTGAGAAAGTGGATGGTTTGGCGCAGCAGCTGCAGGCCCAGGCGGGTGATTCCTTTACCAGTCGGGTGGCCGAGGATTTGCGCGACGTGGTGGTCAGTATGTTTGAGGCCTGCAATTTTCAGGATATCACGGGCCAGCGCATTACCAAGGTGGTCCGCACCCTGCAATTTGTCGAAGACCGGGTTAATCGGATGATCGAAATCTGGGGCGCGGACAGCTTCCAGGATATGGCGAAAGAGACCTCGTCTGATCGCGACGATGAAAAAGATCTGCTGAATGGGCCGGCGTTAGAGAACCAAGGTGTCAGTCAGGCCGATATCGATAAATTGTTTGATTGAGGCGGGCGTTCCCTTTGCGCATGGCGTTTCCCTGGCGTAAGCCGCCGTCCGTTGGTTGCGGGCTTGCTCTGCTGGATGGATTGATCTGGCTGCGCATGCCACTGCCTTTTGCCCTGGATCATGTCAATCTTTGGTTGATGGAGTCTGGTCAGGCTTGGGCTTTGGTGGATACCGGCATATCCGACCAAAAAACCCGCGAGGCTTGGCGGGCCGTCTTTAGCGAAGTCATGGGCGGTCGTCCGCTTGAACGTCTGGTGGTTTCCCATTTCCATCCGGATCATATGGGGCTGGCGGCCTGGCTGGAGCGTCAGTTCGGGGTTTCCATGGAAACCCCGCGGATGGAGTGGCTTTACGGTCGCATGCTCAGCGAGGATAAAAGCCAGGATATTGTTCACTGTTCCGTACGCTTTTATCGCGCGGCTGGTTTTGACGATGATCTGCTGGCGATGGTGGCGCAAAGGGGAAACGCCTATGGCGCCCGCGTAAAACATATTCCGGTCTTCTGCCGCTGCCTGAACGAAGGGGACCTGCTTTTGCTGGGGGGGCGGCGGTGGTCGGTGATGCTTGGCGAGGGCCATACCCCGGCCCATGCCTGCCTTTGGTGCGCCGAAGAGAAAATCCTGATTTCCGGCGATCAGATCCTGCCCTCGATCAGCCCCAATATCAGTGTCTGGCCGTCGGAACCGGACGGCAATCCCCTGGCGGCCTTTATGGCCTCATTGGTCCGTTTTCGTGCCTTGCCGGATGATTGTCTGGTTTTGCCTTCGCATGGCCTGCCATTTCGCGGATTGCATCACCGCATTGATCAATTGCTTGCCCATCACGAGGAGCGTCTGGCCATGACGGCAGAAGCCGCCCGCCAACCGGTAACCGCTTATCAGCTGCTGAGAATTCTGTTTGACCGGCCGCTGGACAATCATCAGTTGTTTTTTGCCCAAGGCGAAAGTCTGGCCCATCTCCATTGTCTGATGGGACGTGGCGAGATCACCCGTGAGACCGACGCGAAGGGGGTTCACCACTTTCGACGGCGCTGACTGACTATCCCAAATGGTTCATCGGGCAAGAGCCACAACACCGCGGATGCCCGCCCCATGGACAACCCTTTGGGCCGGGCCAAACTGCGCCATTGCTGTGACAGACGGCTTGACCGTAGTCCCACTACGCTCCGCGCCGCCTTCCTTGCACTGACGACAGTTCGGCGGCGGCAGGGTGAACCAAATTGATCGCACGAGGCTCTAATTCAACGGCCCATAAAGCTCGGTAAGAACGGCTAGGACGGCCTCGGTCTCGTGGCCCAGCAGGGAATAAAATATATTCTGCGCGACCCGGCGGGTTTTTACCAATCTGCCCCGGCGCAGACGGGCCAGATGTTGCGAAAGCGCGGACTGCGACAGGCCCACTTCCTCTTCCAAATGACGGACCGATTTTTCGCCTTCGAGGAGAAGACAAAGAATCCGCAGTCGATGGGTATTTCCCATCGCCTTCATCAGTATACCGGCTCTTACATTCTGGCCCTGCAACACCGGATCCCCGATCAATTTTGTCGCATATCCCTGGAAAATAATCATATCACGCTGGGCGAAAGATATACATCAAGAGACTATGATCAGCAAAATAGGAAAATTTTCCTCTTTTGCAAGTCTATAGAGACATCCCCTCAATTTCTTTTTTTTGGATCAGGCGCGTGCCTGGGTTTTTTCGCTACTGAGAGCGTTAATGACCATTGCGACGATTTGCGCAGCGTTGAGGCCGGCCTCGTCATATTGCAGGTCCTGGGTGTTATGTTCAATGAAGCGGTCCGGCAAGACCATCGGCCGCAATTTGAGCCCCTTCTCGAGCAGCCCGGCATGGGCCAGGAA
>DUZC01000296.1 GCA_013349735.1 Rhodospirillaceae bacterium | reverse complement strand
AACCAGACCGTCCAAAGAGGAAAAAAGATAAAGTCCTCCGCCCACGGCCACTGCCAAAACGACGCCGCCAATAATCATTAGCTTACGCATGAGCGTTTCCTTCCCTGGATAGTTACACATATCAGTCTTGGACAGGATCACGGATTTGTCGAGTAGGAAGACCAGTCCAGTGGCGATAGTCTGAAAAGATTAAGCGGACCAACACTGAGCTGGCGGTCGGTGATATTCACCGGCACCGTCCATTGCGGCGTCCCATCGGTGGCGGGCTTGCTCATCAGGCCAAGCACGACCTTGGTCGCCAGCCCCTCTTTGGGCGGAATTAGCCCAGACTGGATCAGCATATCAAGGGCCAAGGGCAGCCCACGAAGGCTAAGGCTGCTGGCCAGCATCGGTTGCAATTCTCGGTCCAAGGCCAAAGTTCCCGTGCCCGACAAAGACAGCGGTGGCCAATCAAGTTCCAGCCCATCGATCTCTAAACTGCCGCCGTCATCACGCCAGACCGTCGCAGCCTCCTGCAAAGGGCCGGGGACCAGACTTCCTAACAGACGGAGCCGTGCCTGAAGATTTGCCAGACGATGCCCCAAAACCAGTCGGGGATCCTTGGGGATGACCAGATTGCGCAAACTGGCCTCTGCGGCCAGACTCGGAACGTCGCTGGCGACCCGCCCCCAACGCAGCCCGTGCAAATGCAAGGCAAACTGCTCAATCTGGGCGGCGCCGATTACCAGATCCTTCAAATTCAGCGTGATGTCGCCTGGACCCAATTCCCCAAAAATCACATCCAGTTGGGCCGTTTTGGCCATCACCTCCCAGCGAACCGCTCCCGCCCCCAAATAAAGCTGACGGCCGGCGAACGATGCCAAAATATGGCTGGGCCGCAAGGGATCGAGAATCAAGAGGGTTGGCGGACCCTGCCATTCCCGCCCCAGCGCATCGGCTAGGACCGGCGCCCCTAACGCCAACTGCAGGCGCCAAGGAAAACCCTGAAGGCTTTGCGACCCTGTTTCCACCACCCAGCCGGCTCTGCGCAGCTGGGCCATGGCGTCATTCAACCGCCCCTGCAGCAGGACCGACAGGGCACCCCAGCAGCCGGTATAAAGCACCGCCAAAGCAAGGCCGGCCGCCATCAAAAGCCTGGCCATCCTCCGATGTTTTGATAGGCTTGCCTTGGCAATCAAACGATAAATCCCTCGGGAGACTCTCCTGCGGTCCTTATAAGGTCATTTTTCCCGGGAGACCAAAGACAATGCGGGCGATGTGATGAACGAAGATTTTTGGGTCTTTGCCTATGGCTCGCTGATCTGGAAGCCGGGCTTTGCCTTCAATGAAGCGCAGCCGGCAAAATTATATGGCTGGCACCGGTCGATGTGCGTTTTGTCGACGCATTATCGCGGGCATCCGACAAAGCCAGGTTTGGTGTTGGGGTTGGACCGGGGCGGCAGTTGTCTGGGTTTGGCCTATGCGATCGCGGCGGATCAAGCCGAGGAGGTCCGTCGCTATCTTCACGAACGCGAAATGATCACCGCCGTATATCAGCCCTGCACTGTTCCCTTGCGGCTTTTAGATGGACGGCGGGTCCAGGCTTATACCTTCACCGCCAAAACGGATCATCCACAATATGCGGGCCGTCTGGCGCGAACCGAGGCCTGTCGGTTGGTTTGCCAAGGGGTCGGAAAGGCCGGCACCAGCCGCGACTACCTGGCGGCGACGGTGGCCCATCTCGACGCGTTGGGCCTTGCCGACCATCACTTGCACCATCTGTTACGAATGGTTGACGCCGTACCCCAGCCAAACGCGACTAGCGCTTGTCCGGCGTAAAGGCCGCCTTAAAAGCCGCTTTGTCCGTTTCGCGCTCAAAATAGACCGCGAATTTCTTCCGGCTGTTTTTCTCGTCAATATCGGCAAGCCGCAGATCCCAGTCCCCGGCGCAGTGCTCAGACAACCACTCTTCGATACTGTCAGCCGAATCGCGCGTCGCATATTGAACGCCGTAAGCCAAATTGCTCATGCCACTGTCTTCTTTAGGTTTTTAGGTTTGCGGGTAACCCGTTCGGAAACGAATCGGCGCGAAGTATACCCAAAACCCATCCCCAGACAATGCGTTTTACGCGGTCCGATAGCGTGCAGTGGCGCCGCGTTCAATGGCTGCGGCTGTCAGGCGATCGACGTCCAGCCGATGCCGGATCAATTCCAGGACCCGCAGTTTTTCTTGGTTAACGTCCCCATCAGCGACGGCGACATCGCAAGCGATGGCATAGGCGGTATCCCGCAATTTGACCGGCAGAGTTGACTTGATAAAACCCATCACCTTGTCGAGCCCATCGTCCAAAGCAAGCATCTCGGCGCAGGCGCTGGCCGTTTTTGGCAAGAGGGTCTCGTCGTAATCACGAAAAACCGGCAGAAAGGCGACCATCTCGTGGATGGCCCGCATTTCGGCGTCGGTCATGTCCCGATCGGCGGCCGAAACCAAAACCATGGTATAAATCAGAGCGGCGTGGTGGCTGATCATGGGACCTCCTGAAGATCTTAGAGCGTCGCGCGGGGGGCGGGCATCCGCGGTGTTGCGGCTCTTGCCCGATGAACCACATCGGGCTGCGAGCCGCGCCTGGCGGACTGCAGCCCCCCATGGCCAACAGAGTGATTCAAATTGATCGCACGACGCTCTAGGATCATAGGCCCTCTCACCCCCGATGAACCATCAAAATTCACGGGGATGACGGTTTTCCATCCTTATCTTTCCGATGACGGGCAAAACGGATGGTTGTGGTTCGGTAGGGCATAACGATGCCTTGTTCCTCGAACATTTTCTTCAGGCGACGGTTGAATTCATGACCCACAGGACTTTGTTTGCCGGCCGGAGTCTTCAAACGCCCGCGGATCACTACCGCCGAGTCAGCAAACCGGTCCAGACCAAAAATTTCAATGGGTTCAAGCACATTTCCCCCAAGCTCGGGATCAAGGCGCATATCCTCGCCCAACTGTTTGACCAAAGCCATGACATGGTCGATATCGTCGTCATAGGAAACGCTAAGGTCGAATAGATAATAACCGAAGTCCCGGCTGAGATTGGTAATGGCATTGACATGGCTGAAGGGCATGGTGTGCAGATGGCCATTGATATCGCGCAAACGCAATGTGCGGATGGTCAAGCCCTCAATGGTGCCGGTGAACTCGGCGA
>DUZC01000113.1 GCA_013349735.1 Rhodospirillaceae bacterium | reverse complement strand
ACCAGACAGTTCACGACATGATGCAGATGGGCGTTGATCATCTTTAAATCAGGGGCGCTGGCGGCCATTCCAGCATGGACGGCGGCCGTGCTGATCTCCTGGGACCCATCGGCGGCCAGGCCGGGCTGGGGGCAAGTTAAAAAGAGCCCGCTGATTCCAACAAGCAATCCGATTGATACAGGCTGTTTCATCGTCAGCTCTCCCTATCGACTTGGGAATTCTTGCCAAGAGCATGTGAGCATCATGGCGGCTGTTTTCAATCCTCAACGATGTTCCAGCCATTGACGAAGCGGTTCGGGCGCGTCAACGTTCGAGTATCAAATAAATAAATTAGAGGCGAGGAACCAAGCGATGCATCCGACACCCGTTCATCCGTTATTGACCGATCTGCGGAAACAGGCCAAGGGCAAGGTGGTCAGCGCCGATGAGGCGGTACGCCTGATCCGCGACGGCGATACCATAGCCACCAGCGGTTTTGTCGGGATTGGCTTTGCGGAACATATCGCGGTGGCTCTTGAGAAAAGCTTTGTCGAGCAAGGCCGCCCTCGTGGCTTGACTTTTGTTTATGCCGCCGGCCAGGGCGACGGAAAGGAGCGCGGGTTAAATCATGTCGCGCATGGCGGGTTGGTCAAGCGGGTGGTTGGCGGCCATTGGGGGTTGGTGCCAAGATTTGGCCAATTGGCCATCAATAATCAGGTCGAGGCCTATAATCTGCCGCAGGGCGTTATTTCTCATCTTTTCCGCGATATTGCGGCGGGTAAGCCCGGCCATCTGAGCCGCGTCGGTCTTGGAACTTTTGTCGATCCTCGTTTCGGGGGCGGCAAGATGAATGCGATGACCACGGAAGACCTAGTCAGCGTGATGAATATCGGGGGTGAGGATTATCTATTCTATAAATGCTTTCCCATTGATGTCGGGATTATTCGTGGAACCACCGCCGATCCATCTGGAAATATTACCATGGAGCGTGAGGCCCTGACCCTGGAAGTTCTGTCCATCGCGATGGCGGCGCGCAATTCCGGTGGCCTGGTCATTGCCCAAGTCGAGCGGGTGGCTGAATTGGGCAGCCTGCATCCCCGTCAGGTCAAGGTGCCGTCAATCCTGGTCGATTGTGTGGTGGTATCCCCGCCCGAGCATCACTGGCAGACCTTCGCCCAGCCTTATAATCCAGCCTATAGCGGTGAGATTCGTGTTCCCGCCGGCAGTCTTGTCCCGATGGAGATCAGTGAGCGAAAGATCATTGCCAGACGCGCCGCCATGGAACTAGCTCCGAACAGCGTCGTCAATCTGGGAATTGGCATGCCGGAAGGGATTGCGGCGGTGGCCGATGAGGAGCGGGTCATCGATTTGATTACCTTGACGGCCGAACCCGGCGTGGTGGGTGGGGTCCCGGCTTCAGGGCTTAATTTTGGCGCTGCGGTGAACACCCAGGCGGTAATCGACCAACCCTATCAGTTCGATTTTTATGATGGCGGTGGTCTCGATACCACATTTCTTGGTTTGGCCCAGGCCGATCAGGAGGGCAATCTCAATGTCAGCAAATTTGGCCCGAGATTGGCCGGAGCCGGCGGTTTTATCAATATCAGCCAAAATGCCAAAAAGGTCGTGTTTGTCGGAACCTTCACGGCGGGCAATCTGGAGATTGCCGTCAAAGATGGTCAATTGATCATTGTCAGCGAGGGGGGCAGCAAAAAATTCGTAAAAGAAGTCGAGCACCGGACCTTTAGCGGCTCACAGGCGGTTTATCGTGGGCAACCGGTCCTTTATGTGACCGAACGCTGCGTCTTTCAATTGACCAAGGATGGCATGGAACTCATTGAAGTGGCGCCTGGCATCGATATTGAGAAGGATGTGCTGGCTCATATGGACTTTAAACCGATCATCCGGGGGCAGGTGCGGCTGATGGAGGCCTGCCTGTTCCTGCCGGAACCGATGGGGCTGCGGGAGCGCCTGCTGCGCGTACCGCTCAGAGACCGGTTTACCTATGATGCGGAGCAGAACATTCTCTTTCTTAATTTCGAGAAGCTGTCCGTCCGCACCCTCGAGGATGTCGAGGCCATCAAGAACGAGGTAGAAAAGGTGGTTCAGCCCATCGGCCATAAGGTCTTTACGGTGGTCAATTACGACGATTTCGATTTGGATTCAGAAGTCGAGGATGCCTATCTCGAAATGGTCCGCTATGTCATGACCCAATATTATATCAGCGTTACAAGATATACGACCAATGCCTTCTTGCGGGCCAAGCTTGGGCGAGCCCTGGTTAAGCGCAATGTTACGCCCCAGGTCTATGGGTCGGCGGCCGAGGCTCAGGCCCATTTACGTCCAGATCTCAAGGGTTAGAGTGCAGACTCTATTCCATGAGATCCCAATAAGGGCGGGGTCCGAAATGTTCCGCGAGAAAGTCAACAAAGGCACGAACCTTTGGCGAAAGATGGCGGTTGTGCGGATAGACCGCGTGGATGGCGATGTCCTGAAGGATGAAGTTGTTAAGGACGGATACCAGACGGCCGGATTGTAAGTCTCGTCCACAAATAAAAGTGGGCAACATGACAATGCCGGAGCCGGCCAAGGCCGCTTCGCGCAGGACGTCGGCATTATTGACGCGAAGGCGCCCTTTGACTTCGACCGGCCGTCGCTGCCCATCGCTGTTGCGAAATTTCCATTCATCCGCGGTGGAAAGGTTGCTGTAACTCAGGCAGCAGTGATCGGCCAGCTCTTCAGGAGTCTTTGGCTCACCAAATTTAGCCAGATAGTCCGGGCTGGCACACACGGCTAAACGGGCCGGGGCCAATTGCCGGCAAATAAGGCTGGAATCCTCTAATTTGCCAATGCGGATAGCGACGTCAAATCCCTCCTCAATCAAATTGATGATCCGGTCATTCATTGCCAGGTCGAGATCAAGCTGAGGAAAGCGCTCTAAAAAAATTGGTAAAAGGGGGGCCAGATGAAGAATACTGAAGCTCATCGGCGCGTTAATTCTTAACCGGCCCCGTGGCGCCGCCTGCAGCGTATTGACCGACATATTGGCTTCATCGATGTCGGCCAGGATACGGGCGCAACGCTCAAAATAAGCCTGGCCAATCTCGGTCAAGGCCAGTGACCGGGTGGTGCGGTGAAAAAGACGGGCGCCAAGATAAGTTTCCAAGGTGGCAATCTGACGGCTGACCACCGATTTCGAGATCCTCAG
>DUZC01000271.1 GCA_013349735.1 Rhodospirillaceae bacterium | reverse complement strand
ATCCTCGAAGCCGCGTTGCGAGCCGATGTGACCGCCCGGGTCCTTGGCACCACCGGTGGCACGGACTTGATTTTAACCGGCATCGGCGCCATTTCGGTGCAGGAGCTTTGTGACCTTAACGAAGGCTGGTTGCCTGGCTTTATGAGTGAGCCTTAGTTCAATTCTTGATAGAAGGCGGTCGTCATGGCCATGGAAGCAAATGAAATTGCCGCAATGATCAAAGAGGCGTTACCCGACGCCGAAGTCACCATCGAGGATCTGCGCGGTGATGGCGACCACTATGCCGCTCTTGTGGTCTCCCCTTCCTTTCGCGGCAAAAGCCGCGTCCAGCAGCATCAACTGGTTTATGCCGCCCTCCGCGGCAAAATGGGGGGCGAATTGCATGCCTTGGCCTTGCAGACGGCCATCCCCGAAGAAGCCCCGCAATTCTGACCCTTCGCTTCACTGAAACCCACCGCGGCCTTCTGGCTGCCCTGGCGGCTTTTAGTATCTGGGGCCTTTTTTCGCTCTATTTTAAGCTGCTAGCCATCGTGCCGCCCCTGGAAGTTGTGGCGCATCGTATCCTGTGGAGCGCGCTGCTTTGCGTTCTTTTTTTGGCGGGCCAAGGCCGCCTTTTGGAACTGCAGCAGATCCTTAAGGATGGCCGTCGGATGGCCGGTTTGGCCGCCTCATCTTTTTGCATTGCTCTCAATTGGGGATTTTTTGTCTGGGCGGTCCAGCAGGGCCGCGCCATCGAAGCCGGGTTTGGCTATTTTATCTACCCGCTGTGCATGGTGGGTCTCGGCGCCTTGCTGTTGGGCGAACGGCTAAAACCCCGTCAGACCGGGGCGATCGGCCTGGTTTTTATCGGCGTTGCCGTTCTGGCCTTAAGCCAAGGCAGCATACCCTGGCTGGTCCTGGTTTTCCCTGTTTCCTTCAGTCTTTATGGGCTCTTGCGAAAGATCATTGTCGTCGCCCCGCTCACCGGGCTGGCCGTAGAAACCCTTTTGCTGAGCCCCTTTGCCATCGGCTTGCTGTGGATTGAGGACGGCGGTGTGCTGGCTGCGCCTGGGGATTGGATGATCAAGGCCTTGTTGGTGGCGGCCGGACCGGCAACCACCCTTCCCTTGTTATTGTTTGCCTATGCGGCCCGCCGGTTACGCCTGTCGACGCTGGGTCTGGCCCAATATTGGAATCCGACCTTGCAGGTGGGCATCGCCTGCCTGATCTTCAGAGAAGTTTTTACTTTCTCCTACGGGCTTTGTTTCGCCTTCATCTGGGGAGGGATTCTCCTCTATGCTTGGCCTTCACGACCGTTGACATCAAGGGACGGCGGGGCCATATCGGCTTTGACCACAGCACAAGGAAATCGAGACCCATGAGCGGCAATCCTTTATTCGAACGCATCCAGCAAGACATCAGCGATAATGCTGTTGTGCTCTATATGAAGGGCACGCCGATGTTCCCGCAATGTGGGTTTTCGGCAGCCGTCGTGCAAATTCTCAGTGACCTGGGGGTCAAATTCAAGGGCATCGATGTCCTGGTCGACCCGTCGCTGCGCGATGGCATCAAGCAATTTGCCAATTGGCCGACCTTGCCGCAGCTTTACATCAAAGGCGAATTCATCGGCGGCTGCGATATTGTGCGCGAAATGGCGGCCAGCGGTGAATTGGCAGGCCTTCTGAAAGACAAAGGCGTGATCGCCTAAAAAGTTAGGCCCCAAGGCCGTTCACAATACGCCAAACTTAACGGCCCGCGCCGAGACAACGAGTTCGAGGAGCTAGAGTGCTTCAGTTTCAAGCTGAAGCACTCTAGCACCCCTGTGCGAACGAAAAATCTCCGATTTTTCAATGCTCCAGCGCCGCTCGGGCTTAAGAGTTTCTCCGTTTTTTGATTCAGTCAAAATGCGAAAAACTCTATCCTCCGGTCAAGCTCATATGCCGAGCGATCCTTGGTGCTTGTCGGCTCTGATCAATGACGAAATCGTGACCTCTGGGCTTGCGAGAGATGGCCTCCGAGATCGCTGCTTCCAGGGCTTGGTCGGATTCTTTGTCGCGGAGATGTAATCGCAAATCAGTTGCGTCCTCCTGGCCGAGACACATAAACATGGTTCCGGTACAGGTAACCCGCACACGATTGCAGGACTCGCAAAACCCGTGAGTCAGGGGCGTAATAAAACCTAGTTTTTGGCCGGTTTCGGCAATTCTGACATAGCGTGCCGGACCTCCAGAATTGATCGATAACGGCTCCAATGTCCAATATTGCGCCAATCGCGTCCGCACAATGTCGAGCGGCGAATAACTCTTCAGTCGGTCCCCGGCGACTTCCCCCAGAGGCATGGTTTCAATAAGGGTCAGATCATACCCCTCGCGGCCACACCAACCGACCATCCGGTCAATCTCGCCGTCATTCTCATCCTTTAAGAGGACCATGTTGATCTTAACCGCCAAACCGGCCGCTTTGGCCGCCGCAATCCCTTCGAGCACCTTCGGCAACCGGCCAAACCGGGTGATTCCTCGGAATTTAAGGGGATCCAGACTATCGAGTGAGACGTTGATCCGTTTGACGCCGGCAGCTTGCAGCCCTTCGGCAAACTCGGCCAAACGGGTGCCGTTTGTCGTCAGCGTCAACTCCTCCAACCTCCCCGCCTGGACCTGTTCGCCCAATCGACCAATCAAGCTCATCACCCCTCGGCGGACCAGGGGCTCGCCCCCGGTAAGCCGCAACTTTCTTACGCCCAGGCGGATAAAGGCTATACTGAGCCGTTCCAACTCTTCCAGGCTCAATACCTCTTCCCTGGGGAGGAATTCCATTTCCTCGGCCATGCAATAGACACAGCGCAGGTCGCATCGATCGGTAAGAGAGAGACGGACATAAGTGATGGAACGACCGAACGGGTCAATCATCGGAACTCCTCATTCCACCGGCGTTGCTTATACCAAAGGCGAGGTAGCGGCATCCATGTCCAGACCATCGATTTTTGCCCGGCCCGCCAGGACCCGCAGATACTGGCTGACGGCCCGCTTCCAGGATTGAGCTGCCAGATGTTGGGTAATCTGCGCGGCGACCGCCTCAAAGGGCAGAACCTCGCCCCGTACCAATCGATCGAGACGAAGCAGATGGAAGCCATAGCGGGTGGCGATGGGAACAGGGCAGATCTGCCCTTCTTCCAACGACAGGGCAAAGGTCTCGATCTCTGGATCGAGGTCACCGCGACAGAGCTG
>DUZC01000102.1 GCA_013349735.1 Rhodospirillaceae bacterium | reverse complement strand
GTTGGCCATGGGGGGCGGCAGTCCGCCAGGCGCGGCTCGCAGCCCGATGTGGTTCATCGGGCAAGAGCCGCAACACCGCGGATGCCCGCCCCATGGCCAACCCTTTGGGCCGGGCCAAACCGCGCCATTGCTGCGTCAGACGGCTTGACCGTAGTCCCACTACGCTCCGCGCCGTCTTTCTTGCACTGACGACAGTTTGGCGGCGGCAGGGTGAACCAAATTGATCGCACGACGCTCTAGTTCGGCTGCCTACTGCCCCGCTTTTTGTCGGAACCGGCCACGGTTCCGACAAAAAGCGATAGAAAATAACAATGCCGGCCGCGCGAGCGACCGGCATTGAAAATACGGCATGCCGCATCCGCGCCAAGCTTAGTTGACAGCGTCCTTTAACCCTTTGCCCGCCTTGAATTTAGGCTGTTTTGAGGCTGGAATCGAAATTTTCTGGCCGGTCCGGGGGTTCCGCCCCTCGGATTTGGCGCGCTGTGCAACACTGAATGTGCCAAAGCCCACCAGGCGAACTTCGCTTCCCTTTTTAAGGGCGTCGGTAATCGCCGCAAAAACACCATCAACAGCCTTCGCCGCATCAGCCTTAGACAGACCGGCAGCGCCCGCCACCACCGTTACGAGATCATTTTTGTTCACCTTGGGGCCCCCTTCCGAAAAAAAACCGTACCTTACAGACAATCTCAACCCTAAATCCATAAAGGATAGAGTTAGTCTAAATCGCCTTTTGGAGGCTCGTCAACCTGAGAAGACACAATATCCCCAGCTTTTCCGCCATTAATGAGTGACGACGCCAAGATCCCCTTCCGTCGCCTCGGTCTTTTTTGCCACCGCGACAGGTTCAGGCTCGACATCCCATTCGATGGGCACCAAGGGACCGGTCAAGGCATTGCGCAGAACCTCGTCAACGGTTACGACCGGCAAAATAGTCAGCCCGCGTTTTACATTGTCAGGGATTTCGGCCAAGTCCTTTTCATTATCCTTTGGAATCAAAACGGTTTTTATCCCACCACGAAGAGCCGCCAGAAGCTTTTCTTTCAAGCCTCCGATCGGCAGCACACGCCCTCGCAGCGTGATTTCACCCGTCATCGCCACATCCTTGCGGATCGGAATACCGGTCAGAACCGAGACAATGGCCGTGCACATAGCCACACCGGCAGAGGGACCATCCTTCGGCGTGGCCCCTTCCGGCACATGGACGTGAATATCACGCTTTTCAAAGACACTTGGCTTGATGCCAAAATTAACCGAACGCGCCCGCACATAAGACCGTGCCGCCTGCACGGACTCCTGCATGACATCGCCTAATTTACCGGTATGGGTAAACACCCCTTTGCCAGGCATGGACACCGCTTCGATCGTCAATAACTCGCCGCCCGCCTCGGTCCAGGCCAACCCGGTTACCACGCCGATCAGGTCTTCCAATTCCGCTTCGCCATAGCGGAATTTCCGCACCCCGGCATATTTTTCGACATTCTTGCGGGTCACCACCACTTTCAAGCCGGCAGTCTTGGCGGCCCCCGGCTTTGCCCCGGCGGCTTTGGTCAGAATTTCCTTGGTGGCCTTGCGCGCCAGATTGGCAATCTCGCGCTCCAGGTTACGCACGCCCGATTCCCGCGTGTAGTAACGAATAAGATCGCGCAGCGCGTCGTCGGAGATCGACCATTCCCCCTTGCGCAAACCAGCCGCTTTGGTTTGTTTGTCCAACAAATGCCGCTTGGCAATCTCGACCTTTTCGTCTTCGGTATAACCCGAAATGCGAATTATCTCCATCCGATCCAAAAGGGGCTGAGGCATCCTTAGCGTATTGGCGGTGGTAACAAACATAACATCCGAAAGGTCGTAATCCACTTCGAGATAATGATCATTGAAATTGATATTCTGCTCGGGATCCAACACCTCAAGCAAAGCCGAGGCCGGATCTCCGCGCCAATCCGCACCCAATTTGTCCACTTCGTCCAAAAGGAAAAGCGGGTTGGAGGACTTGGCCTTTTTCATGCCCTGAATAACCTTGCCCGGCATCGAACCGATATAGGTACGCCGATGGCCCCGAATCTCGGACTCATCGCGAACGCCACCAAGGGACATCCTGACAAAATTACGCCCGGTCGCCTGAGCAATCGAACGCCCCAGCGAGGTCTTTCCCACACCCGGCGGCCCAACCAGACAAAGAATCGGACCGCGTACCTTGATCGTCCGCTGCTGGACAGCAAGATATTCCAAAATCCGCTCTTTTACCTTTTCAAGGCCATAATGATCGGAATTCAGGGTCTTTTCCGCTTGGGTAATATCCCGCTTAACTTTGCTGCGCTTTTTCCAAGGAATCGAAAGCAGCCAGTCCAGATAATTGCGCACCACAGTGGCTTCGGCAGACATCGGGCTCATGGAACGAAGTTTTTTCAGCTCGCCCAAAGCCTTTTCGCGGGCTTCCTTAGAGAGCCTGGTTTTGGCAATCCGCTCCTCAAGTTCCGCGGCCTCGTCGCGGCCATCTTCGCCCTCGCCCAACTCCTTCTGGATCGCTTTCAACTGCTCGTTCAGATAATATTCCCGCTGTGTCTTCTCCATCTGACGCTTGACGCGATTGCGGATCTTCTTCTCAACCTGCAATACACCGATTTCAGATTCCATATAGGAATAGACGCGCTCAAGGCGTTCAGAAACCGTCTCAATTTCTAACAGTTCCTGTTTCTCGGCGATCTTTAACTGCAGATGTGAGGCCACGGTATCGGCAAGCTTGCCGGGGTCTTCAATCTGATTGATTGAAACCAGCACCTCGGGCGGAATCTTCTTATTCAGCTTGATATATTGTTCAAATTGGGAAACCACCGAGCGGGACAGCGCTTCCAATTCCTGCGGGTCGCCCGGCTTTTCCCCAAGAATATCTGCGAACGCCTGGAAGAAAGCCACGTTCTCAGAAAAATCAGTAATCCTGGCGCGATGACTGCCTTCTACCAGGACCTTAACGGTCCCATCAGGAAGCTTCAACAGTTGGAGGACGGTGCTGACCGTGCCAACCTGGTAAATATCATCGGGGCTGGGATCGTCCTGGGCCGCGTTCTTTTGCGCAACCAGCAAAATCTGTTTGTCTTCCCGCATGACATCTTCAAGGGCGCGCACCGACTTCTCGCGCCCAACAAATAAGGGAACGATCATATGCGGAAAAACCACAATGTCGCGAAGCGGAAGAACGGGGAAAACGTCTCCACGCACTAAA
>DUZC01000158.1 GCA_013349735.1 Rhodospirillaceae bacterium | reverse complement strand
CGCCGGTCAGGACAATGCCCTTGTCAACGATATCGGCGGCCAGTTCGGGGGCCGTATGCTCAAGCGCCACCTTGACCGCCTCGATGATGGCTCCCACCGGTTCGGCCAGGCTTTCGGCAATCTGCCGTTCCGAGATGATCAATTCCTTGGGCACGCCGTTCATCAGATCGCGCCCCTTGATCTCCATTGTCCGGCCCTCGCCATCCTCGGGCGGGCAAGCCGAGCCGATTTCTTTTTTAATGCGCTCGGCAGAGCCTTCACCAACCAGCAGATTATGGTTACGGCGAATATAGGCAATAATCGCTTCGTCCATTTTGTCGCCGCCAACCCGAACGCTGCGCGAATAAACGATGCCGCCCAGCGACAAAACCGCGACTTCGGTGGTGCCGCCGCCGATATCTACCACCATGGAACCGGTGGGTTCGGTAACCGGCAAGCCTGCCCCGATGGCCGCCGCCATGGGTTCCTCAATCAGAAAGACCCGGCGGGCACCAGCACTTTCTGCCGATTCCTGAATGGCGCGGCGCTCAACCGCCGTCGAACCGGACGGGACGCAGACGATCACCAGCGGACTGGCAAAGCTGCGGCGGTTATGAACCTTGCGGATGAAATGCTTGATCATTTCCTCCGCCACTTCGAAATCAGCGATAACCCCATCGCGCAAAGGGCGAATGGCCTGGATATAGCCGGGCGTACGCCCCAGCATCATCTTGGCCTCGTCGCCGACCGCAAGAACCTTTTTCTTGCCTTTCTCTTCGGCGATCGCCACCACCGAAGGTTCATTGAGAACGATGCCGCGCCCCTTGACGTAAACCAGGGTGTTGGCTGTCCCCAGGTCGATTGCCATATCGGCCGACATCCATCCCGTTACTCTCGAAAACATTCTGCCTCACAAAAAAAGCGGTCCGTTTATGGTATTACATAGCCGAAACACAGGCTTCGACACTGATCTCTTCAACTTGCGGCCGGTCAAGGCCCCCTCATTGGTGAAATGGGCGCGTCTTTATATCAGGCTGTCAACGCTTCCGGAGGGGTTTTTTCCCTTTTCACCAACAATTTGTTCAACGCATTGATATAAGCGCGCGCTGCCGCCACCAGGGTATCGGTGTCCGCCCCCTGCGCACTGACCGTTTTGCCATTTTCTTCGAGCCGGACAGTCACTTCAGCCTGCGCATCGGTTCCCTCGGTCACGGCATGGACCTGAAACAGCTGCAGCTTGGCATCGTGAGCAAATAAGTGATGGATCGCGTTAAAGGTGGCATCCACCGGTCCATCCCCACTGGCTGTCACTGTGGCAGCCGTTCCATCAATTTCCAGTTCCAGCGCCGCGCTGGGGGGCTGACGGGATCCGCAATGGATCTCAAGCCCAACAAAGCGTATGCGCTGCACGCCATCGGCCAAACTGTTATCCAGCAACGAGACCAGATCCTCGTCGAAAACGTCTTTTTTGCGATCGGCCAGGTCTTTAAACCGACCGAAGGCATCTTCGAGTGCATTTTCTCCAAGCTCATAGCCAAGATCTTTAAGCTTGGCCTTGAAAGCCGCCCGACCGGAATGCTTTCCCAAGACCAGGGTCGACTTGTTCAATCCGACGGATTCCGGCGTCATGATTTCATAAGTCTGCGCATTCTTCAGCATACCGTCCTGATGAATGCCCGACTCATGGGCAAAGGCATTCTTGCCAACGATCGCCTTATTGGGCTGGACGGCGATGCCGGTAATCGTGGAAACCAGACGCGAGGCCCGGGTAATCAATTCGGTTTTAATGCCGGTGCGATAGGGCAAATGATCGGCCCGGGTCCGCAAGGCCATCACCACCTCTTCCTGAGCGGCATTGCCGGCCCGCTCGCCTAACCCATTGATGGTGCACTCGACCTGCCGTGCACCGGTCTGGACCGCGGCCAGGGAATTCGCCACCGCCAGGCCCAGATCGTTATGACAATGGACCGAAAGAATGGCTTTATCGATATTGGGAACGCGGTGCCTCAGCATGGCGATCAAAGCGGCATATTCGTCGGGGACGGCATAACCGACGGTATCGGGAATATTGATGGTGCTGGCGCCGGCGGCGATCGCCGCTTCGACACACCGACAGAGGAAGTCAGCCTCGGTCCGAGATCCATCCTCGGCCGACCATTCCACGTCATCGACCAGACTTCGCGCATAGGCGACGCTCTCACTGACCGCTTCCAACACCCGATCCGGGGTCATCTGCAGCTTGAACTTCATATGCAAAGGTGAGGTCGAGATAAAAGTGTGAATGCGCTTGAGCGGCGCCGGCCCAACTGCCTCGGCGCAGCGGTCGATATCGCTCCGCGTCGCCCTGGCCAGGCCGCAGACCCGGGCGGTTTTTACCTGCTTGGCAATGCGCTGCACACTTTCGAAATCACCTTTTGACGCGATGGGGAAACCGGCTTCAATGACGTCAACGCCCATTTCCTCCAACATCTGGGCGACCCGCAGTTTTTCCTCGAGATTCATCGAGCAACCGGGCGATTGTTCGCCGTCGCGCAGGGTTGTGTCAAAAATGATGATGCGGTTATCGTCCATGCACTCGTTCATCAACAGATTGCCAGCTGTCGCAGCTTACAACCCAAGAATTAAGGGCTTCTGAAGATTTTATCGTCTTTGGCAATAACGATAAAATTCTCAGGCGTCCCATCACGCGGCCAGCCGGGATCTGCCCCTGCCTTCACCGACATCCTGAGGAAGTACGCTAAGGGCGCAATACGAAGCAAGACTATTCGATTGTCAACACCATATCTTGGAAAAAGGGCCGGGCGCGACAACCACGCCCGGCCTGTCCAAAACAGGTCAGTTGCGGTTTTTATCGACCAGCTTGTTCTTGGCAATCCAGGGCATCATACCGCGCAATTTTTCACCGACCGCCTCGATCGGATGTTCGGCCTGGATACGCCTGGTTGCTTTGAACGAGGGCTGACCGGCTTTACATTCCAGCATCCAGTCCCGCACGAAGCGACCCGATTGAATATCCGCCAACACCCGCTTCATTTCGGCCTTGGTGCCGTCATTGATAATCCGGGGTCCGGTGGCGTAATCTCCATATTCTGCGGTATTGGAAATGGAGTAGCGCATATTGGCGATGCCGCCTTCATAGATCAGATCGACGATCAGTTTGACCTCATGCAGACATTCGAAATAGGCCATCTCCGGCGCATAACCGGCCTCGACCAAGGTTTCGAAGCCATTCTGGATCAATTGCGTTAAGCCGCCACATAAGACC
>DUZC01000266.1 GCA_013349735.1 Rhodospirillaceae bacterium | reverse complement strand
GCCCCATCTGCGGGCGGATGCCCTTCATTTGCCGTTACCGCTCACTTTCGATCCCGCCCAAAGGGATGACGACGCTTATGATCGCGGCGCCGAGACCCTTGCCGCCTATCTTGAGAAGGGCCGCGATGTCGCCATGCTGTGCCTGGGGGATCCCTTTCTGTTCGGCTCGTTTCTTTACCTGTTCGCCCGGCTGGCAGCACGCTTTTCCATCGAAGTCATCCCCGGCATAACGTCGATTTCCGCCTGCGCGGCCCTGGCTGGCATGCCTTTGGCCGCGCGCGATGATGCCCTGCTGATGGTGCCGGCCACCCGAACGGAACAGGATCTAGAGAATCTTTTGGCCGGCTGCGAGGGGGCCGTCATTCTTAAAATCGGACGCCATCTTGGCAAAGTGCGGCGCGTGCTTGACCGGTTGGGTTTAACCGGGCAGGCGGTATGCATCGAACGCGGCGGACTTTCTGGCCAACGGATTGTTCCCTTTGACCAGCTGGACACCGACAGCATTTCCTATTTTTCCATGATCTTATTGCATAAAAGGGGACGGACTTGGAGCATATCGCCGTAATCGCGGTCACCGCCGCCAGCGCCGACTGTGCCAAAAAAATCGTGGCCGCATTGCCGGGCGCCAAACTGCATGGCCGCCAGGGGCGGATCACCGGGGCCGACGTCATTTTCGATGAAACCACCAGCCATATCCGGCGCCTGTTCCGCGAAGGGGTAACCGTCATCGGCGTCTGTGCCAGCGGCATTCTGATCCGCGCCGTGGCGCCTCTGCTGCAGGACAAAACCGCCGAACCGCCCTTGCTGGCGGTAAGCGCCGACGGCGCTTCCGTGGTTCCCTTGCTTGGGGGACATCGCGGCGCCAACCGCCTGGCCAGCGAGATCGCCGAGGCGCTGGGCGGACGGACCGCCATCACCACCGCCGGCGACTGTATGCTTGGCCTGGCGCTGGACGAGCCGCCGGCGGGATGGCGCATCGCCAATCCCCAGGCCGCCAAAGCGGTGGCCGCCGCCTTGCTGGCCGGCGAACCGGTGCGGCTCGAGGTAGAATGCGGCGAGGCCAGTTGGCTGACGGCAGCCAATTTGGGACAAACCGGCGCGTTGGGAATCCGCGTCACTGACCATGCGGTGGACGGCGATGACGAATTGATTTTTCATCCCCCCTTGCTGGCGGTGGGGGTCGGCTGCGAACGCGGCACCAGCCCCCTCGAACTGCGTGATCTGGTGGCGACAACCCTGTCTGAAGCCGGGCTGGCCGCGGATGCGGTTGCCTGTATCGCCTCGGTGGATTTGAAAGAGGATGAACCGGCCGTGCAGGCCCTGGCCGCCGCGATGGGGATCCCGGCCCGCTTTTTTCCCGCGACCCGGCTGGAAAAGGAACGGCCGCGATTGGCCAATCCGTCCGAAGCCGTCTTTCAGGCCACCGGATGTCATGGTGTCGCCGAGGGCGCGGCCCTGGCTGCGGCTGGCGAAGGCAGCACCCTGGTGGTGGAAAAAAGCAAATCGGCAAGGGCCACCTGCGCCATCGCCCGCGCGCCACGAGCCATCGCGCCCCTGCAAATCGGCCAAGCCCGTGGTCGGTTGGCGATTATCGGGATCGGCCCGGGCAGCACCGGCTGGCGCACTGCCGAGGTCAATGCGGCCCTTCGTCAAGCCACCGATCTGGTCGGCTACCGGCTTTACCTGGACCTGCTGGACGAGACGATCCTGGCCGGAAAAACCCGCCATGACGGCCGCATGGGTGCGGAAGAAGAACGTACCCGGCAGGCTTTGGAACTGGCCGCGCTGGGCAAGGATGTCGCCCTGATCTGCTCGGGCGATGCCGGGATCTACGCCTTGGCGACTTTGGTGTTTGAACTGCTGGAACGGGAAAACCGGCCCGACTGGAACCGGCTTGAGATTGCGGTCATGCCCGGGATCTCCGCCCTGCAGGCCGCAGCTGCCCGGGCCGGGGCGATGATCAATCACGATTTTTGCACCATTTCGCTGTCTGATCTGCTGACCCCCTGGCCGGTGATTGAGGAAAGGGTCAAAGCCGCCGCCACCGGTGATTTCGTCACCGCTTTTTACAATCCGGTCTCGGAGCGCCGCCGTCACCAGCTGCCGGCGGCGCTGGCCATTCTGGCGACGCATCGCCCCCCCTCAACGCCGGTGGTGATCGCGCGGAATCTTGGTCGTCCCGGCGAAGAGGTGCGGGTGACCACCCTGGCCAAGCTGGATGTCAGCAGCATCGACATGCTGACCATCGTCCTGATCGGTAATCGGGAAACCCGGATCATCCGCCAGTCTGGCCGCGATTGGGTCTATACCCCCCGCGGTTATGCGCAAAAGGGAACAGGGTCCTTGCCGTCAATCAAAAAGAAAGAAGATTAATTTCTTTGTTATGTGCGCGGCGTTGGCTCCGCGCCCCGCGCATGTTTGCGGGCATACATATCCTGATCGGCATAGTCCATCAGTTCGGCGATTTCCGATCCATTGTCCGGATAAACAGCGATGCCAATGCTGGCGCCGATGGCAACCTTATGATGGGACAGACGCATCGGCTGACAGAGTTCGGTTTGCAGTTTCTGGCGGATTTCCTCGGCCTCCTCGGCATCGGCGAGTTCTTCCAACAGCACCATGAATTCGTCACCCCCGACACGGGCCACGGTATCGGTGGCACGGACGCCGAAACGCAAGCGATTGGCGGCTGCCTTCAGAACTTCATCGCCAACGGCATGCCCATAGGTGTCATTGATGGGCTTGAACTTGTCCAGATCAACGAACAGCAGCGCCAGTTTTTCGGTATGGCGCTTGGCGCGTTTGAACGCTTCGACGACCCGGTCCCCGAACAGATTGCGGTTGGGTAATTCGGTCAGGGCATCGTGATGGGCCATGCGGAAGACACGCTGTTCCGCCGCTTTGCGCTCGGAAATATCGCGCACGATGCTGGTGAAGGATAATTCATCCCCCTGCTGCATCTCGCGCATCGACAATTCGAGCGGCACGACTTCGCCATCCTTGCGCCGACCGACAATTTCCGACGAAGCCGCCAAAGTACGGACCCAGCCCGGCTCGTCGCTCGGCGCCGTCAGCACCTCGTCCTGGACCAGGGTCCGCACATTTTTCCCGATCACCTCTTCCTTGCGGAACCCGAAAATCCCTTCGGCCGCCGGATTGAAGGTCTGGATTACCCCATGGTCATCAACGGTAATGATGCCGTCAGCCACGGTATTGATGATTCCCTCAAGGCGCTGTTCCCGAAGGCGC
>DUZC01000162.1 GCA_013349735.1 Rhodospirillaceae bacterium | reverse complement strand
GTCCGCAACAGGCGCTCCAGTCTGCCATGGGCGAGGGCCGGAAAGCGCCGCTTGAACCAGCGGTCAAGCCGCAACAAGCCCTCATCCGCAGCAACAACCACGGTCTGCACAGTTGTCTTCTGGCCGTCGCCTTCAGCTGCAGTCACTGCTGCTGGGCCTCCTGCCCTCTTTTGCGCATCTGATCCCAATAGTCCAGGCGCTTTTTAATCTCCCGTTCGAAACCGCGATCGACCGGGGCATAAAACCGTCGACGGCCCATCCCTTCGGGAAAGTAATTCTGCCCCGAAAAACCCTCGGCCGTTCCATGATCATAAACATAGCCGGCGCCATATCCCATGTCTTTCATCATGCGCGTCGGCGCATTCAGAATATGCAGAGGCGGCATCAGAGACCCTGTCTCCCGCGCAGCCTTCTGCGCCGCCCCAAAAGCCGCATATGCAGCATTCGATTTTGGCGCGGTCCCGAGATAAATCACCAGTTGTGCCAGGGCCAGTTCGCCTTCCGGACTGCCAAGCCGCTCATAGGCATCCCAGGCCGCCAAAGCCTGAACCAAAGCCTGCGGATCCGCCAGACCAACATCCTCGACGGCAAACCGTACCAGCCGACGCGCAATATACAGGGGGTCTTCGCCGCCGGTCAGCATCCGAGCCATCCAATAGAGCGCCGCGTCCGTATCAGATCCGCGCAAGGCTTTATGAAGGGCGCTGATCAGATTGTAATGGCCCTCTTGTGCCTTGTCATACAGAGGGGCCCGCTTTTGCAGCAGCCCAACCACCCCCTGGGCATCCAAAGGCTGCTTGGCTTGCAATTGATGAACCTCTTCAATCAGGGTCAGCAGATAGCGGCCATCGCCATCGGCCAAGGCAAGCAGCGTGGCCCGACCGTCTTCGGTCAGCGGCAAAGGCCTGCCAAGGTCCGATTCGGCCCTCTTTACCAGGCGGTCCAAGGCGAGATCATCCAGCCTTCGCAGGACAAAAACCTGCATCCGCGAAAGCAAGGCAGCATTCAAGGCAAAAGAAGGATTTTCCGTGGTCGCGCCAACCAGGGTAACCGTTCCATCTTCGACATAGGGCAGAAAGCTATCTTGCTGGGACCGATTGAAGCGATGAATCTCATCGACGAACAATAAACTGCCTTGACCCAATTGCCGTCTCTGACGCGCCGCCTCAAAAATTTTTCGTAAATCGGCAACCCCGGAAAAAACGGCGGAAAGCGGTTCAAAAACATGGCTGCTATGCTGGGCCAGCAGCCGTGCAATCGTGGTTTTTCCGCTCCCGGGCGGCCCCCACAATATCATCGATGACAAGCGGTTCTGGCTAAGCATCCGTCCCAGCGGCGCGGTCTCGGCAAGAAGATGATCCTGCCCAACCACCTCGCCGAGACTTTGTGGCCGCAACCGATCCGCTAAGGGGCGCGGCGCCATGCCATCGAAAAGCCCGGTCGTGGCTTTATCCCCCCAGCGTCACGGTTATCGTTTCACCGGCCCGCCGAATTGTAATTGTCCATCGGTTGGCACCGCTGTTTAAGGCTGCCCGCAAGTCAGCCACCATCGCAACTGCCACGCCATTGATCTTAAGAATAACGTCACCTGGGCGGAACATCAGACGGTGGGCGATGCTGCCTTGTTGGATCTTGATCACCGTAACGCCGGAGTCAGCATGCTCAAGTCCGGTTTCCTCGGCCAGGGCCGGGTTCATATTGGCGACGGTCGCACCGCTAAAGGGGTTGTGCCCCCCAACTTCCATGACGTCGCGGCTTGGCCGATCGGGCGGTGTTGCCAATTTTACAGCAATCAGCTTTTCAACACCGGCCCGGACCACCGTTAATTGCGCACTGCCCCCAACGACCAGGGTCGCGATGCGAAAACGCAGGGCCTCGGGATCATCCACCTCGCGGCCATTCACATGGGTAATAACATCGCCAACCTTAATTCCAGCCTCTTCCGCCGGACTTCCCGGGTGGACGCCATTGACCAACACGCCGAAGGGACGGGTCAACTGCAGGTTCTGAAAAATTTCGGCCGTAACCGGCTGACCAGAGGCCCCTAGCCAGGGCCTGGTGGCCTTGCCACCGCTGGTGATGGAAGCCAGCACAGCCTTGACCATGGTCGCCGGAATAGCAAAGCCTATACCGACCGAGCCGCCCCCCTCGCCCGAGGAATAAATGGCGCTATTGATGCCGACCACCCGCCCCTGCAAATCGACCAAGGCCCCCCCGGAATTTCCTGGATTGATCGCGGCATCCGTCTGAATGAAAGAGCGATAATCTGATATTCCTACGGAGGTCCGCGCCAGCGCCGAGACAATTCCCATGGTGACGGTCTGACCGACGCCAAACGGATTGCCAATCGCCAAGACCACATCCCCCACTTCCAGAGAATCGGAATCGCCAAGCGGCAGGACCGGCAAAGACTGCCCGCCGGTATTGATTTTCAAAACAGCGAGGTCCGTCCGCTCATCGGCCCCGACCACCGTTGCTTCGAACTCGCGTCGATCCGCGAGAACCACGGTGATTTCGTCCGAGTCACGAACCACATGATTATTGGTTACCACCACACCATCAGGCTTAACAATCACGCCCGATCCCAAGGATCGCTGCACACGCTCTTGGGGAACACCCATTTGGCCGCCAAAGAAATGCTTGAAAAATGGGTCATTAAACAGAGGCGAGACCGTACGGACAATTTTACGGGTATAAATATTGACCACCGCTGGGGCCGCCTGTTTAACCACGGGCGAAAAAGTAAGCCGAATTTGTTCCCCGGACTGAGGAACGACGTCAGCGGCCTTGCTTGGGGCGGCAAGACAAAACAAAACCAAAAGGGCGGTGATGATACGGACAGCAAACATAAGCCATCCCCAGAGGTGCGAGACAACAAAACAAAACGCCGCCCCAGGGGGCGGCGTTTCCTAGGCCATCACGAAGAGGCTTGTTCCTCGTTGGTCTGAACGGGACCGCTATCCAGTCCTTTGGCCGCCGGATCACGATCGACCAACTCAATCACGGCCATCGGCGCCGCATCCCCATAGCGGAACCCCGCCTTAAGCACACGGGTATAACCCCCGCTGCGGGTCTTATACCGCTCGGCCAAGCCGGAAAATAATTTGCTGACAATGACTTCGTCCCGCAAAAACGCGATGGCCTGCCGTCTGGCATGCAGATCACCACGCTTGCCCAAAGTAATCAGCTTCTCTGCCACGGGGCGCAAATCCTTAGCCTTCGGAAGAGTCGTCTTGATCTGTTCGTGCTTCAACAAGGCAACGGCAAGACTTGAAAACA
>DUZC01000186.1 GCA_013349735.1 Rhodospirillaceae bacterium | reverse complement strand
GTCCAGCCCTTCGCGCAGCAGATTGATGCCGATCAAAATGTCGAACACCCCGAGCCGAAGGTCGCGGATGATTTCGATGCGCTCAAGCGTGTCGATATCAGAATGCAGATAGCGGACCCGAAGGCCCTGCTCATGAAGAAATTCGGTCAGATCCTCGGCCATGCGCTTGGTCAGGACCGTAACCAACACGCGCTGGTTTTTGGCGGCGGCCAGCCTGGCTTCGGCCATCAGGTCGTCTACCTGATGTTCCACCGGACGGATGATGCAAACCGGATCAATCAGGCCGGTGGGTCTGATCACCTGTTCCGTGAAGACGCCGCCGGTTCTGTTCATTTCCCAGGGGCCCGGCGTGGCCGAAACGAAGACCGACTGCCCGCGCATGCTGTCCCATTCCTCAAATTTCAGCGGCCGGTTATCGACACAAGAAGGCAGACGGAAGCCAAAATCGGCCAGGACGCTTTTGCGATTGAAGTCGCCGCGGAACATGCCGCCCAGCTGCGGCACGGTGACATGGCTTTCATCGACGAAAACCAGGGCGTCCGCCGGAAGATATTCAAACAGGGTCGGGGGGGGCTCGCCGGGAGCCCGTCCGGTCAGATAGCGGGAATAATTCTCGATCGATTTGCAGTGCCCGGTTGCCTCCATCATCTCGAGATCAAACGTGGTGCGCTCCTGCAGTCTTTGGGCCTCGAGAAGTTTGCCATTCTGGACGAACCAGTCGACCCGATGGCGCAGCTCTTCACGGATGCCCTTGACCGCGGCGGTGACGGTGGGGCGCGGCGTGACATAGTGGCTGGAGGGAAAGACAGTGATTTCGGACAGGCCGCAGGTCTTTTCGCCGGTCAAGGGGTCAAATTCGGCGATGCTTTCGATATCGTCGCCAAACATGCTCAGGCGCCAGGCTCGGTCTTCATAATGGACCGGAAAAATTTCGATGGCATCGCCGCGGACGCGAAAAGTGCCACGGGTGAAGGCCTGATCATTGCGGTTATATTGCAGCTCCACCAAAGCTTTCAGCAAGTGGCGCTGGTCAACCGACTGACCGCTTTCCAGCCGGATGGTCATATGAGCATAGCTTTCCACGGCGCCAATGCCATAGATGCAGGACACCGAGGCCACCAGCACGACGTCGCGGCGTTCCAGCAAGGCGCGGGTGGCGGCATGGCGCATCCGGTCGATCTGTTCGTTAACCGCCGAGTCCTTTTCTATATAAGTGTCGGTGCGCGGGACATAGGCTTCGGGCTGGTAATAATCATAATAAGAGACGAAGTATTCCACCGCGTTCTTCGGAAAAAAGGCTTTCATTTCCGCGTAAAGCTGGGCGGCCAGCGTCTTGTTGGGCGCCAGGATCAGGGCCGGGCGCGCGGTCCGGGCAATCACTTCGGCCATTGTGAAGGTTTTCCCCGAGCCGGTGACTCCAAGCAGCACTTGGTCGCGCTCGCCGGCCAGAATGCGGCTAACCAGTTCCTCAATGGCCTGGGGCTGGTCGCCGGCCGGGGCGAAATTTGATTCCAGGACAAAGGGGGCCGGCGGGCCGGCCGGCTGTTGTGGAAACAGGGGTGGGGTGAGTGGTGTGCGCATAATCCTAGTTTAGGACGCCGGCGGCCAGAACAAAAGCGGCATACGGCGTCCTCGCCTCTTGCACCGCGGCCCAGCGAGAAGTAACGTCGGGCCGGTTCCAATGGATTGCTTCCGGAAGGTTTTTACCATGTCTTTTCTTGCCGCCCGCCTCTCGCTGATTAAGCCCTCGCCGACGATCGCGGTGACCCAGAAGGCCGCCGATTTGAAAGCCCAGGGCCGTGATGTCATTGGTCTGGGGGCCGGTGAGCCTGATTTTGATACCCCGGACAATATTAAAGCGGCGGCCAAGGCGGCCATCGACCGCGGCGAGACCAAATATACCGCCGTTGCCGGTACCTTGGCCTTGCGCAAGGCGATTTCCGCCAAATTCCAAAGGGAAAACGGGCTTTCTTATACGCCGGACCAGATCACGGTGGGCTGTGGCGGCAAGCAGGTGCTCTACAACGCCCTGGTGGCAACCTTAAATCCAGGTGACGAGGTGATCATTCCGGCCCCCTATTGGGTGACCTATCCGGACATTACCTTGTTGGCGGAAGGCAAGCCGGTCATTGTTGCCTGCAGCGAGAAGGCCGGCTTCAAGCTTACCGCGGCGCAGCTAGAGGCCGCCATTACGCCCAAGACCAAATGGTTGATTATCAATTCGCCAAGCAATCCCTCGGGCGCCGCCTATTCCCGGAGCGAGTTGAAGGCGCTGACGGATGTCTTGCTCCGCCACCCCCATGTCTGGGTTCTGTCGGATGATATCTACGAACATATGATCTATGACGGATTCGCCTTTGCCTCCCCGGCGGCGGTTGAACCCAAGCTTCTTGAGCGGACGCTGACGGTCAATGGTTTGGCCAAGGCTTATGCCATGACCGGCTGGCGAGTGGGCTATGCCGGCGGTCCCAAGCTTTTGATCGACGCTATCAATAAGATCCAGTCGCAAAGCACCACCCATACCAGTTCCATCAGTCAGGCGGCTGGGGTTGAGGCGCTGTCCGGCACGCAGGATTTTATTCCGAAAAACGCCGCGGTCTTTCAAGGCCGGCGGGATTTGGTGGTAAAAATGATGAACGAGGCCCAGGGGATCACCTGCACGGTGCCGGAAGGGGCTTTTTATGTTTATCCGTCCTGTGCCGGAACCATCGGCAAGACCACGGCCGAGGGCAAAAAGATCAACAGCGATACGGATTTTGTTACCTATCTGCTTGAGGCTGAAGGGGTGGCGGTGGTGCAAGGCGAGGCCTTTGGCCTGTCTCCTTATTTTCGTATCTCCTATGCCACCAGTGAAGCAGCCTTGACGGAGGCCTGTCGGCGGATCCAAAGGTTCTGCGCCAGCCTCACGAGCTGAGGGGAAAAGGATGGGCAGGCGTCCGCGGGTATTTATTGATGGTGAGGCCGGGACCACGGGGCTTGAGATCCGTGGTCGTCTGCAAGGCCGTGACGAAATTGAATTGGTCAGCATCGATCCGGCGCGGCGCAAGGATGATGGGGAACGCCGCCGTCTGCTGAATGACGTCGATCTGGCAATTCTTTGTCTTCCTGATGAGGCCGCCCGCAGCGCGGTGGCATTGATCGAAAATCCGGCGGTGCGGGTGCTGGATGCCAGCACCGCGCATCGGGTGGCGCCGGGCTGGGTTTATGGATTCCCGGAATTGACGGCGGCTCAGGCAGACCTTATCGCCGGGGCCAAACGGGTGTCCAATCCCGGCTGTTATCCGACCGGGGCTTTGGCGTTGCTGCGCCCGCTGGTCGAGCAAGGGTTA
>DUZC01000190.1 GCA_013349735.1 Rhodospirillaceae bacterium | reverse complement strand
GAATTGGGCCCAGTGGCGCAATATGCCGGTCGTTCGATCATCCGGCGCCGGTCCTGATTTTTAGCGGGCGGCCTTGGCGCCGCCCCGTTCAAAAATCCACGCCAATCGCAGATCTTGTGGGGCGATGTTTGTTTGACCGCACCTAATGGGGGGTGCGGCTGTTTTTACTTCAAGATGATTCTTGTAACCACTTTTTGTTAAATGGGGTGGTCGACGATTTTGAAATGAAAAAAGTTACATCCGGCCGGCCCTTGACGGAAATTTGCATAAAATTTTATTTTTATTTTCTTCAATTACTTGTTGACTGGCGGAATCCTCCTGTGATTCCATCCGGCTTATGAGAATTCTGACTGAAATTCGCCGCCGTGCACGCCATGTTGTTGGTCCTTTTCTGGGACTGACGGCGGTGGTTTATTTTGCGTATCATACGGTGCAGGGCGACCGTGGTTTGTTGGCCTGGTGGCGTTTAAATCAGGAAATCAAGCAGGCAGAGGAAAGTCTGACCTCTGTCGAAGTGGCGCGCGACCAGTTGGACCGCCGGGTTCGCTTGCTGCGGCCCGATCATCTCGATCCCGATATGTTGGAAGAGCGGGCCCGTCTGATGCTTAATCTGGGTCGGGACAACGAATTGGTCATTTTGCACGGGCATTCCTAAGTCTAGGGGACTAAGTCCTTGACCTCCGCCGCCGCGTCGCCAATATCGGTGCCATGACATCAATTCCTCCGGTTCGGCATCCTGAAAAAATTCATCGCGCGGATAATCCTTCGCCGAAAAAGCCGCAATGGATTCGGGTCAAGGCTCCGACTTCATCGGAAGCGGCTGAGGTTCGCCGCCTCATGCGTGAAAAAAAGCTGCACACGGTCTGTGAAGAGGCGGCCTGTCCAAATATCGGAGAATGTTGGAAGCAGCGGCATGCGACCTTTATGATTCTTGGCGATATTTGCACCAGGGCCTGTGCTTTTTGTAATGTCAAAACCGGCCGTCCTGGATTGGTTGATGCTTCTGAGCCCCAGCATCTGGCGGAGTCGGTCAAATCCATGGGGTTAGCCCATGTGGTTATTACCTCGGTGGATCGTGATGATCTGGCAGATGGCGGGGCCTCCCAGTTTGTTGCCTGTCTGGAACGATTGCGCGAGATCACACCGGATACGACGGTTGAAGTGCTGACCCCTGATTTTCGCGATAAGAATGGTGCGGTCGAGGCGGTCGCTGCGGCGCTGCCGGATGTTTTCAATCATAATCTTGAAACCGTGCCTCGACTTTATCCAAGCATCCGCCCTGGGGCCCGTTATTTTACGTCTTTGCGTCTTTTGCAGCGGGTCAAAGAAATCAATCCGGTCGCCTTTACGAAATCAGGTATTATGCTCGGATTGGGGGAGGAGCGTCAGGAAGTCATGCAGGTCATGGACGATCTTCGGGCGGCCGATGTCGATTTTTTGACGATCGGACAATATTTGCAACCAACGCGCAAACATGCGGCGGTCTCGCGCTATGTCGCTCCCGAGGAATTTGACGATTATAAGGCATTGGCGTTGGCTCGCGGTTTTCTGCTGGTGCAATCCTCGCCGCTGACCCGCTCTTCTCATCATGCCGATCGTGATTTTCTGGCCTTGCGGGAAGCACGGGTTCGGCAGCAGGGCCGTTGATCATGCCCACCCATGCGGAACAACGCCATCTGCCTTATTCTCCGGAACGAATGTATGCCTTGGTCGCAGACTGTGAGCGTTACCCGGAGTTCCTGCCTTGGTGCGTGGCGGCACGGATCAAGCGGCGCGAAGGCAATGTGCTGATCGCAGATTTGGTCATCGGCTTTAAAATGATCCGGGAGAAATACACATCAAGGGTAACCTTGAATGAAGGGCGGATCGAGGTGGTTTATACCGAAGGTCCATTCAAATATTTGAACAATCATTGGGTTTTTAATCCGGCCGAGGGTGGCGGGACGAGGATAGAGTTTTATATTGATTTTGAGTTCAAGTCTAAGCTGCTGCAGACGGTGATGGGGGCCTTATTTAACGAAGCCGTGGGTTTAATGGTTGGGGCTTTTGAGAAGCGGGCCCGCCAACTTTATGGGGCGGATGGGCGCGCGGCCGGCAACTGAACCGTCGAAGGATTTCGATGTTTAGCGGAACTTTTAATTTGGCCGGTCAGGATCTGCTGGATTGGGGCGTCATCCTGGCGGCCGCACTGGCGATCCTTGCCTGGGCCTTGCGCAGCGCGGCGGGGGTGGATCTATTCCAACCACGAAGCTCGTTATCTTTGATCAGTGGCATTGCGGCGATAGGAGCTGCATCTTTCGTGGCGCTATGGCTGGCCGATTGGTTTTGGCCGGTGCGCGTTTCTGTCTATTTGGTCAATGCTGAAAACCAGCCCATGCATATTGACATCGGTGATCACAAGGGCTGCCTGATGCCAAAAAGCTTCGTTGTCTTAACCTGGCGATGGAATTGGCCGAAGACGCTCGAATTTATCGATCCGGTCAGCGACTCGGACAAGCTTCTAACCTTAAGCCCAGGGACCTGGATCGCCAATCCATCAGGACAAAAGATTTCGGCGGATCTGTCCAATCTCAGAAGCATGGCGCAGAACACCGTTTCTGTGGACCAGGAATTTGCAGTGAATATTAAGGTCGCCTCGGGTGGCATCTACCGGATTTTTTCCGATTTGCCGATGGATCGGGTTTTTTCCCCCGAGGGGGATGTGCTGGCCGATAAGCTAAAGAAATCCTGCGGTACGGAGGACGGACGAAAAGTGAAGGGCGGGACTTGATAGCACCCGCCTAAGAAAGGCAAGATAACAGCCAACAGACAAAAAGGGGAGGATGGACATGCGGTCGAGAACGGTCCGGGATGTGGTCAAAGGGCAAGCGGTTCTGGAATTGGCGCCAACTGTTACGGTGCGCGCGGCGGCGGGCTGTATGCGCGATCGCAAAGTCGGTTCGGTGATGGTGATGAAGGATGGCAAATTGGCCGGCATTTTTACCGAGCGCGACGGCTTGTTCCGCGTCCTGGCGGATGGTCTTAACCCGGAAACGACGTCGCTGGCCGCCGTAATGACCAGCGGGGTGGCCACGATCGCGGCGGATGCCAGTCTGCTTGATGCGCTGCGGATGATGCATGAGGGCGGTTTTCGCCATGTTCCGGTGATGGATGATGGCGTGCCGCTGGGGATCGTCTCGATCCGGGATGCCTTAGGTGTCGAATTGGATCGTTTCAATCGGGAACTGGCGGACAAAAAGGATCTGGAAGAGCGTTTGGCCTGAGCAGACAGTCCTGCAGCAGGTCAAGAGCCGCGCAGACCGCCGCCTGGCGCACCGCTTTGCGATCCCCTGTCAGTGCAAGGCGGCGGT
>DUZC01000125.1 GCA_013349735.1 Rhodospirillaceae bacterium | reverse complement strand
CTCTGTGCCTGCTCATGCTGCTGACCGGTTGCGGTAAAGCCGGACGCCCTTTGCCGCCGCCAGACAATACCTATCCTCAGCTTTATCCAAATCCGAAATTGGCGCCAACCGCCGCCAAACAAAAAGATGGAAAAGCCGAGCCTCCCGGCTGGGACGCGCAGGATCTGCAGGCCCGCTTCTCACCGAAGGGCAGTTATGTTGATCCTTCGGTTGAGGCGACCCTGCTGAGTTCTCCGGGAAGGGTGTTGCCCGCCTCAAACCTTCCCAACGCCAGTTCAACAGGTCAACAAACCCCCTTTGACCAGGGCTTGAGCGGCGCCAGCCTCTCCCCCTTACCCGCACAACCGAAAGATGTGCCTATCGGCGATGAGCAAAGCCAATGAACCATTTTCATTATCATCAGGGACAGCTGAATGCGGAAGATCTGCCCCTGGAGCAGATCGCGGCAGCGGTGGGAACGCCCTTCTATTGCTATTCCACCGCCACATTGCAGAGGCATTTCATCGCCTTCCAGGAGGCCATGACCGGCCTTAGAGCCACCATCTGTTTTGCCGTCAAGGCCAATGGCAATATCGCCGTCATCCGTACCCTGGCCGAATTGGGCGCGGGGGCCGATGTGGTCTCGGAAGGCGAATTGCGGTGCGCCCTGGCCGCCGGCGTTCCCGCTGGCCGGATCGTCTTTTCCGGGGTCGGTAAAGCCAGACCCGAGATTGAATTGGCAATAAACAGCGGCATCTTGCAAATCAACGCCGAATCCGAACCGGAATTGGATCTTTTAAGCCAGGTGGCGGTGCAGCTGGGCAAAAAAATAGCCATCGGGATACGCGTTAACCCAGATGTCGATGCGGCGACCCATGCCAAAATCACTACGGGACGCAAAGAGAACAAATTCGGCATTGAATGGACCCATGCCCATCGGATCCTTCAGCATGCCAACCGCCTTCCCGGCCTGGATGTCGCGGCGGTGGCCGTCCATATCGGCTCGCAACTGACCGATCTGGCTCCCTTTCGCGAGGCCTTTCTGCGCGTTCGCGACCTGGTTGTGATGCTGCGTGCCGATGGCATCGCTATCCGCCGCATTGATCTTGGTGGAGGTCTGGGCATTCCTTATGACCCGCAAATGGCGCCTCCACCCAGTCCGGCGGCCTATGGCGCCCTGGTGCGCCAGATATTGGGCGATCTTGAATGCGACCTCATCTGCGAACCGGGCCGGCTGTTGGTGGGCAATGCCGGAATGCTGATCAGCCGGGTTCTCTATATCAAAGAGGGGGCTACCCGCAGTTTTGTTATCTGTGATGCCGCCATGAACGATCTGGTGCGCCCTGCCATGTATGATGCTCATCATGAAATCATCCCGGTTCGCCAACCCGAAAGCGGTGTGGCGATGGGGGTCATGGATGTGGTTGGACCGGTCTGTGAAAGCGGTGATACCTTTGCCCGCCAACGGACGCTGCCGCCTTTGGCCAGTGGCGATCTCCTTGCCTTTGCCAGTGCTGGGGCCTATGGCGCCACCATGTCTTCGACCTATAATGCGCGCCGGCTGGTCCCCGAAGTGCTGGTCAAAGGCACGGCTTTTGCGGTGGTCCGCCGCCGACCCAGCTATGATGAAATGCTGTCCCTGGAAACTTTTCCGGAATGGATGAAATAGCCCTGCGACGCCGTCTTTCCTGGCTTCTGAAGCTGGCGGAACTTGCTCTTGTCTGGGAAAGACTTTGGCGACAGGCTTGGCCCTTAGCATCGCTTCTGGTTTTGTTTGTGGCCATCGCCCTGTTGGACATCCTGCCGGCGGGGCCCGCTTGGCTGCATGCGCTTTTTCTTTTTTGTTGGGTCCTAAGCCTGGTTTGGGCGGTTCGGCGACTGGCTTTTTTACGCTGGCCAGAGCCTGCCGCGATCAGACGGCGGCTGGAAACCGGGAGCGGCTTGGCGCACCGTCCCCTGGGGATGTTGGCCGATCGTTTGGGTGCCGGGCGCGATGACCCTGTGGCCCAGACCCTGTGGCAAATGCAGCGCCAACGCTGCCAGGAGCAGTTGCAGCGCCTGAAACTGCCCAGACCGGCACCGGGCCTGGCTGCCCTGGACCCGATTGGACTGCGTTTTGCTCCTTGGCTTTTGTTGGCGATCGGACTCGCCGGCGGCTGGCAGGATCTGCCGGCACGCCTGCACCGGGCGATAGAGCCAAGACTCGGCGCGTTGATGGGGCCGCCCGCTCTGCTGCAAGTGTGGATCACGCCACCCAGCTATACCGGCCTGGCGCCGATTATGCTGCCGGTTCCCCCCACCGGGACCCCTATTGCCATTCCTCAAGGCAGCGGGATAATGGCCGAATTGCAAGGCGGCTATGGTCAGGCGCGTCTGCGGATTGACAGTCAGACCCAGCTTTTTACCCGTCAGGACCCGGAAAGCCAGAAATTCGAAGGGCAGATCACGCAAGGCTCGGAATTAGCGATCCGCCAAGGCCCCCTGACCGTTGCCCGCTGGCCAATTGCCATCATAATTGATCATCCGCCCAATATTGCCTTTGCCCAACCGCCGGATGCCGATGCCGACGGTCGGCTGCGCCTGGACCTGGCCTATCAGGACGATTATGGGATCGTCAAAGCCTGGGCTCAGATTCGTCGCATCGATACACCGGACGCGCCACCCTTCCATTTGCCACTGACTCTCGGCCAAGGCAAAGAAGGCCGGCAGGCGGCCTGGTATGATTTGACCAGCTATCCCTGGGCGGGGCTGCCTGTCACCATTGAGCCCGTCGCCGAAGATGGGGCAGGCCAGAAGGGTCAGGGCGAATCGGCTGCAATCACCCTGCCGGAACGGCTGTTTCATCACCCCGTCGCCGCGGCCATCATTCATCAGCGCCATTTGCTGGTCGTCGATCCGGGCCAGAGTGCCGCAGTCGCCGATGCCCTGGCCGACATTGCCGCCCAGCCTCAGGCTTTTGGTGGAAATTTTGGCGTTTTTCTGGCGCTGGTCAGCGCCCCTGCCCGGTTACGCCAGGAAATCTCGCCCGAGGGGATCCCATCGGTCCTGGATATGCTATGGCAAGCCGCTCTGCAGATTGAGGATGGTGGTCGTCCGGCGGCGCAGAAAGCCCTGGATGAAGCGATCCGAGCGCTCGAACAGGCGCTTGACGGCAAGGCGTCGGAAGGCGAAATCGAAGAGCGGATTAACCAGTTGCAAATGGCCATCGGGCAGTATTTGCAGACCCTTAATCCCTCCGGCAGTCCTGAAACATCGCCTCAGGACGAGTCATTTAATAGTATAACCGGCGAGGATCTTCTCAATGCCATGTTGCGGTTGCGGGATTTATCCCAGATCGGCGCCCGAGAAGCCGCCCGAGAGCTTTTGCAGCAATTGCAGCAGACCCT
>DUZC01000173.1 GCA_013349735.1 Rhodospirillaceae bacterium | reverse complement strand
CGCGATCGCGCCCGCTTTTCCAAGTTTGTTGATGGATTCGGACAAAAGATAAAGGTCGCTACGCAAGGCTCGACGCCCTTCCGGGGCTAAATCGGAAAAATGTTGCTTTCCTTCAAGCGTTAAGGCCACCGACTGGCTCTTGCCAGCCAGCGCGGAAAAGGTGGCGTGATCAAATTTGCCGCTGCGAAGATATTGGGATAGTAGCGACTGCGCGCCATCGCCTTGACCCGCCTCATCACCCTCGGCCATGCGATGAAAAATTACGGCGGCCGCTTTGGCATCGGTGCTAATACCGGCCAAGGCGTTTGGCTGGGCCGCCATATCCAAGGCGTAGGTGGCCGGGACGACTCCGATCAGGATCAACATGATCAGGCCCATGCCTTTTTGCCCGTCATTCGAGCCATGAGCGAAGGAAACGCCAGTACAGGTCAGGATCAGCAAACCACGGATCCACAGGGGTGGGCCCTTGTCTTTGTCGGGGTCGATATAAAGCTCTGGCTTTTTAATGAGGGCTTTGGCCAATAACAGCAGTAAAGCCGCACAGGTGAACCCTACCAGCGGCGACACCAGAAGGGCCATGGCCGTATCCTGGACCTTGCCCCAATTCACACCCTCGCCAAAAGCCCGATCCGCAGCCAGATAGGAATTCATCAGCCCAACCCCAAGTATAGATCCAATCAGGGTATGCGAACTGGACGCCGGCAATCCAAGATACCAGGTTCCGAGGTTCCACAAGATGGCGGAGAGCAGCAGGGCAAAAACCATGGCAAAGCCGGCCCCAGAACCGACATTGACGATCAGCTCCACCGGTAACAACGCGACTATGCCAAAAGCGACCGCGCCGGTGGAAGTGAGAACACCCAGAAAATTCCAAAAGCCCGACCAGACCACCGCCACTATAGGTTTTAGGCTGTGGGTGTAGATCACGGTGGCGACAGCATTGGCCGTATCATGAAAGCCGTTGACGAACTCAAATCCCAGGGCCAGCCCAAGGGCCAGCACCAGAAGAACCAAGCTTGGTAACGTCAAGCTGACGTCAAACATTAGATCCATAAGAGAGCCCCGTGCGGTGAACTGAACCTCTTATTACGGCAGGACAAGGCATTGTTTTGTGAAAATTAAGTGAAGTTCCGCTCTTGAAATGTTGGGTGTTATCGGATTGGTCTTGCCCGGAAAAAGTGGAGAGCCTTGATGTATAACCGTCGACCAGGAGGACAGCATGACGGGTTCAGGGAAGAGGATAATTACGGACGAGTTTAAGCGGGAAGCGGTCAGGATTGAGGCGGAACTTACGGCCCTGCCGCCCAGCGACAATGTCATTGAGATGTTGCCCGATCTGGCAGAACTTTATTCGCGCAGAATCGCCGCATTGGCCGATGCGCTCAACGATCCAACGGTCAAGCCCGAAGCAACGACGGTAATCCGCCAGTTGGTGCAGAAGACCCTGATGACCCCGGATCCCGAGGCCGCCGACGGCCTGCGTATGGAAGTACACGGTGCGTTGGGCGAGATCCTGACCCTGGCGGCGGGTAACGGCCCCCAATGCAAACTCCCCGACCTTGTGGGACCGGGGTGTTTTTCTATTTTTGGTTGCGGGGGCGCGCTACCAACTTTGGCGAACATATCTTGGCATGACCAAGGGCTGTGCCTCTGCCGAACGGAAGCAACCCCCGTCTTATCGAAGGACCGCTTGAGCCGCTTCCGAGCCTTAATGGCCTTCTGGGATCCACAGACCGCTTTGGCATGGCTACGGTCATTCAGGGTGTCGGTCACAACCGGCTCTTGTGGGCCATAACCCGTCACCGACCGGAGCCGGGCTTTGACATATCCATGTTCACATGGTCCATGGAGCCGTGATCCATCGCGGGGGCACCGGCCTTGCCGACCAGGGCGGTGACCTTGATTGCCCCGGCGTTTTTGAACGTTAGCGTAAGGTCAAACTGATCCCCTTGCTTGAGCGGCTTGGTCAGATTCATCAACATGATGTGAGTATTGCCAGGGGCCAGGGTCGCACTGCCATGAGCGGGGATTTCGACGCCGTCCACGACCCGCATTTTCATCACGCCGCTGTCATCGATGGTGACATGGAGGTGAGCCATCGCGGCGGCATCTGTTGCGGCATCGATCAACCAATCGGCACCAGCTCCATCGTTCTTGATCGTGGCATAGGCGGCAGCATTATTTCCGGCCGAGGCGGGCGCCCAGACGTTGGAAACGACGATGTTGCCCGCCTTAATGTCGGCGGCATGGGCGCCGAAAGCGAAGAGAGCGACAGTTAGCGATAGAAGCATAGAGCGTATGACCATGACAAAACTCCTTCGGATCGATTATCGAAAATAAAAGGGTATGGAAAACGTCAGTGACTGCGCGGAGAGTTCTGCGGGCGGAGGCGGGAACGGCGCCGCATCGTGTAGTGCGGCGAGCGCGATCTGGTCGAGACTGTCGGCGCCGCTGGACGTCGAGACGGCGGCCGCGTCCAATCGGCCGTCCCGTGACAAGGAAAACGTAAGGGTGACGGCTCCCCGCAACCGGATGCCGGCGGGCTTGTGGGTCATGATGCGCGCCCAAACCATCTCCCCATAGGCGCGAAGCCGGTCATTGGCGGTGCTTGACGGATCTCCCGCCCTTGTCGTGGTCGAATCGGCGGACTCGGTGCTGGGGGAGATGCTCGTGGAACTCGACGGCGTATCGGACGGACCAAATGTTACAGACGCTGTGTTTGTGGGGGCTGAGGGCGTCTGCTGAGGCTGGGCTTTGAGCAATGGATGAGCCTTCACCGACGGTCTCGACGCGAGGTCTGCGGAGGAACGCTCCGGAACGGCCATTTTCGGAGAGACAGGCTCCGGTTGAGGCCGGACTTGTTGGGCTTGAGGAGGCGCTTCCTCCAGGGCGAGTTGCGGCGTGGCGGCATTGATGACGTCCACAGTGATCGGCCCCGTTGATTGGTCAGCGACGGAATGAAGGGCGGCCGTCTGAAGGAAACAAGAGAGAACGGCGCCATGAATGCCGACCGACAAAGCCATGCTCAGGGGCTTCAGGTGGCGATAAGGGTCGACAAGCGCGTCCCTCTCCGACGCCGGACTGTCGACGCCGGCGCCAATCGCCGGCGGCCCATGGAAACGGACATTTCCATGGGCCCCACCAATCCGATGGATTCTTCTCAGATCCATCAGAATTTCACGGTTACCCCGGCGTTATAGGATCGGCCGGGTGCAGGCAGGGGGGGCATGGCACCCATGCCACCCATTGCGCGCCATCCCGAGACATAGGCCCCGCCATTGGGGTCGTAATATTGCCGGTTCAACAGGTTGTCGATCCCGGCAGAGATAGAGATGTTTTGCAGTTGATAAGCCGTCCGCCAGTTTATAACG
>DUZC01000223.1 GCA_013349735.1 Rhodospirillaceae bacterium | reverse complement strand
CGCCCCGACATTCTTCAGCGCCGCCAGGGCATAACGCACCGCCAGGTCTCCCTGCGCCGTGCGCTCGACCCAAAAATCCGCACCAGACCGATTAACATCTGGCGGTAACAGTTTGATTTTTAATCGATCAAGCTCCTGACGAAAAATATCCAGTTTGTCGGTATTGTGCATATCATAGGTCATCGACGCGGCGATGAACTCAACCGGGTAATGCGCTTTTAACCAAGCGGTCTGATAAGCGACCAGCGCATAGGCTGCCGCATGGGACTTATTAAACCCATATCCGGCGAATTTGTTGACTTGATCAAAGATATCCGAGGCCTTGCCCTGATCAACGCCACGGGCCACCGCACCATCGACGAACAGTTTTCTTTGCGCATCCATTTCGGCTTGGATTTTCTTGCCCATGGCCCGGCGCAACAAATCGGCACCGCCAAGCGTATAGCCGGACAATTCCTGGGCGATTTGCATGACCTGTTCCTGGTAGATCATTACGCCAAAGGTTTCGCGCAGGATCTTTTCCAGGCGAGGATGCAGATAATCGGCCGGTTCTTTGCCCAAGCGCACGGATAGATAGTGCGGAATATTGTCCATCGGGCCAGGCCGATACAGCGCCACGACAGCCACAATATCTTCAAAGCGTTCCGCGCGCATATTACGGGCCAGATCCCGCATCCCGGAACTTTCAAGTTGAAACACGCCCACCGTCTCGCCGCGCGCCAACATGTCAAAAGTCGGCTTGTCATCCAGGGGAATCGCTGACAAATCAATGGTCAGGCGATGGGTGCGGGCCACCAATTCCACGGCGCGGTTCAGCACCGACAAAGTTTTTAGCCCAAGAAAGTCGAATTTGACCAATCCTGCGGGCTCAACCCATTTCATGTTAAACTGGGTCACCGGCATGTCGGAACGGGGATCCCGGTAGAGCGGAACCAGTTCATCCAATCGGCGGTCACCGATCACCACCCCCGCCGCATGAGTCGATGCGTGCCGATAAAGGCCCTCCAGCTTCATGCCGATATCCAGCAGATGGGCCACGGTTTCATCATTCTGCTGCCATTCCTTGAGCAATGGCTCTTTTTCAATGGCTTCCTTAAGGGTAACCGGATCCGCCGGATTATTGGGAACAAGTTTGCAAATGCGGTCCACCTGACCATAGGGCATTTCCAGCACGCGACCGACATCACGCAAGACCGCTCTGGCCTGCAATTTCCCAAAGGTAATGATCTGCGCCACTTGGTCATAACCATAGCGTTCCTGGACGTAACGAATGACCAATTCACGCTTGTCCTGACAGAAATCGATATCGAAGTCAGGCATGGAAACCCGTTCTGGGTTAAGAAAGCGCTCGAACAAAAGCCCCCAACGCAATGGATCCAAATCTGTAATTGTTAATGCCCAGGCAACCGCAGACCCGGCCCCAGACCCACGCCCTGGTCCCACAGGCACATTGTTGGCTTTGGCCCACTGAATAAAGTCGGCAACAATCAGAAAATACCCGGCAAACCCCATCTGAACGATGACATTTAATTCATAGGCGGCACGCTCACGATAGGGCGTTGCCGCCTTTTCACGTTCCTGTTCATCCATTTCCGCCGTAAAAACGTGCTTTTCCAGGCGGCACTCCAAACCTTCCAAGGTCTTGGCCTGCAGCAAATCGGCTTCGCTTATTCCTTCCATGCGGAAAGCCGGCAATATCGGCTTACGTTTGGCCACCATGAAGGCGGTCCGTCTGGCCACCACCAAGCTGTTGTCCAGCGCTTCTGGCACATCGGCAAACAAAGCCCGCATCTCTGCCGCCGATTTGAAATAATGTTCAGACGTCAGCCTACGCCTTTGATCTTGCGACACATAACTGCCTTCGGCGATGCATAGCAGCGCATCATGTGCCTCATGCATGCTGGCATCGGCATAAAAGGCCTCGTTGGTGGCCAGTAAGGGCAACCCTTCGTCATAGGCAAGGTCCAACAATCCTGGCTCGATCTGCTTTTCTACCGCCAGGCCATGGCGATGAAGTTCCACATAAAAGCGTCCGCCAAAGATCGAAGCCAGACGGCGGGTTACCTGGCGCGCCTGATCTTCCTGCCCTTCGGCCAGTAGACGCCCGACCGCCCCTAGCGGGCCACCGGACAAAGCAATCAAGCCCGCGGCGTGGGATTCCAACAAACCCCATGGAACTTGGGGCGTCTCCCCGCTGTCCGTAGCCAGAAAGGCCCGGGATACCAGCTTCAGCAGATTGTTATAGCCATCCGGGTTTTGGACCAGCAGGACCAGTTGATCCGGCTCGGGTTTGCGCCCAAGGTCCCGGCCACCGGTAAAGGCCTTAAGCGGCTCGTCTTCGCGGCGGACCTGCAGTTGCACGCCGATGACCGGTTGAATCCCAGCCTCGGCGCAGGCGACCGAAAATTCCAGGGCCCCGAACAGATTGCCCGTATCGGTAATGGCGACCGCCGGCATCGCCTGGGCTTGGCACAATTTAACCAATTGTTTGATCTTGATCGCCCCTTCCGACAGGGAATAGGCGGTGTGGACCCGCAGATGCACGAAATCACTATGAGGCATGTCCGATCCTGGGGCCTGTTCTTATAACCACCAAGCTTAGCGCAAAAAGTTCCGCCAGCAATCGTCAATGACAATTGAACCGGGACTCAGATGGAAGCTCCAGGTAACATTCGCCGAGACGCACAATTGCGAAAATTCTGACAGAGGCCATCATGAGCATCACCATGTATCAGACTGCGGTTCCACCGGTTTTACAAATCCTGACCAGCCTCAGCGCCCTTCTCGATAAGGCGGCAAGCTACTGCCAGGAGCGGAAAATTGAGCCCTCGGTTCTGCTTAATGCCCGGCTGTTCCCGGACATGTTCCCTTTGACCCGTCAGGTGCAGATCACCACCGACCAGGCCAAAGGCATGGCCGCGCGCTTGGCCGGCATTGAGGTTCCCAGTTTTGCGGACACGGAAGCCAGTTTTCCTGAGCTACAGGCGCGGCTGGAGAAAACAATCACATTCGTAAAATCTGTTCGGGCAGATCAGATTGATGGGACGGAAAACAAAACCATTCATTTAAAGACCCCACATATTGACCTGACCTTTACCGGACAGCAATATTTGCTGAATTTTGTTTTCCCAAATTTCTATTTTCACGCGACAACCGCCTATAACATTCTGCGCCATTCCGGCGTTGACGTCGGCAAAAAGGACTTTTTGGGAAGTCTTTGATATGACCACTGAAATTTATAGCTGCAAAGAAGGCCAGGCCCTGAAAGAGGGTAAGCTTGACTATTCCAGCGATATCGACACAAAGGAAGCCGCCGAGGAAGATGCCAAGCGCCGCTGCCAGCGTGATCCGTCTTTGAAGAAAATTGCTTATTACAAGGTGGCGCTCGACGGGGA
>DUZC01000302.1 GCA_013349735.1 Rhodospirillaceae bacterium | reverse complement strand
AGCGCCATTTCGAGCGCCTTTTGCGATCCTTGGATGCACTTTCTATTGACCTGCCTGTGTCTTTGGGCGCCCTGCCGTTGATCCTTGAACAATTGATTCGCCGCAATCGACTACGCCATGGCCTTCTATACATTCAGATTACCAGAGGGGTGTCCAGACGCGAGCATGCCTTTCCGGCGGCGGCGGCCTCCAGTCTTGTGATGACCTTGCGTCACAACCGACCAACCCCTTCTGCTGTGCTTAATGAGGGGGCGCGGGTTATCAGCATTCCAGATATCCGTTGGCACCGTTGCGATATCAAATCGATTTCCCTTCTTCCCAATATTCTGGGCAAACAGGCAGCCAAAGCGGCTGGTGCTTATGAAGCCTGGATGATCAACAAGGAAGGCTTTGTTACAGAAGGGACGTCAACCAATGCGTGGATTATTGACAAAAGCGGCACATTGCTGACCCATCCGGCAAATCATTCAATTCTTAACGGTATCACCCGGATGGCCGTAATTGATCTTGCGCGCAGCCTGGCCCTTAAACTAGACGAACGAGCGTTCAGTTTGGCCGAGGCCCTGGCTGCCAGCGAGGCCTTTCTGACCAGCACAACCGGCTATGTTTTGCCGGTAACGAAGATTGATGGCCATGCCGTGGGGGACGGACGCCCTGGTCCGCTTACGCTGCGTCTCCGGCAGGCCTATGAAACCGCCATGATCGGGGCCAGTCACGCGTGAGCAAACTTTTACCCAGGCCATCCGCGGTCATTTTTGACTGGGATAACACCTTGATTGACTCCTGGGGCTGTATCCAGGCGGCAATGAACATCACCCTGACCAAAATGGGAAAACCTGTCTGGGATATGGACGAGGTTAAGTCCCGCGTCGCCTTGTCTTTGCGGGATTCCTTTCCGAAAATGTTTAATGACCGTTGGCTCGAAGCCCGCGAAGTGTTTTACCAAGCCTATGCCGACATTCATTTGCAGGTCCTGAAGCCCTTGCCCGGTGCCGCTTCGATGTTGAAGCAACTGGCGGAATGGGGAATTAAATTGGGTGTAGTCAGCAATAAGAATGGTGATTTTTTGCGAAAGGAAGCCGAGCATTTGGGGTGGTCGCCCTTGTTCGAACGATTGGTCGGGGCCAATGATGCCGCGGCCGACAAGCCTTCCGCAGCGCCGGTTCAATTGATCCTTGCCAGTTTAGGTCAGCCTCCTGTCCAGAAGGTCTGGTTTGTCGGTGACGGCGCTGTGGATATGGAATGTGCCGCTAACTCTGGCTGCCATGGTGTGTTATTGCGCGAAGACCCCTGGCGGAAGGATGAATTTTCCAGTCATCCGCCCTGCCAGCACTTTTTTACTTGCCCAGAGTTCGCCCAGGCTGTCGGTAAACTTGTAACTTCTCGTCCAAATTCGTAAGAATCGGATCTGAGACACGCCCTGATTTAAAAAAACACTACAGGAGAGGTTCCCATCGCTGCCAATTGGTGCTAACGAATCGAATTCAGGCGCAATTCAAGCTGGCCTTTGCCAGGGAAATAAAAAAATGAGCCCAACGATGACCGCGGAAAAAAACCAAAATGTTCAGGATGTTTTCCTGAATTACATCCGTAAAAACAAAACATCGGTAACCGTTTTTCTCGTAAACGGCGTTAAACTTCAGGGTATCGTAACTTGGTTCGATAATTTTTCGATCCTGCTGCGACGCGATGGCCATACGCAACTGGTCTATAAGCATGCTGTGTCGACGATTATGCCCGGTGGGCCGATCAGCCTCTTCGAGCCGCCGAATAAAGAGGCTGCCGAAGAATAGTGGGATCTCAAGCGGTTATTGTCGTTCATCCCTTTGCCAAAGCCGGCCATTCTGGCCGGGATCCGGTGGCAAGATTGGACGAAGCCGTTGGTTTGGCCGCTGCTATCAATCTTGACGTGGTAAAAAGCGAGATTGTTCCGATAACGCGCCCAAGGCCATCCACTTTCCTTGGTCTTGGCGCGGTGGAGCGACTTACGCTCTCGATTTCCGAACAGGCTATTTCACTGGTGGTGGTCGATGCGCATTTGTCGCCGGTGCAACAGCGTAACCTGGAACGCGCCTGGAATACCAAGGTCATTGACCGAACCGGATTGATCCTGGAAATTTTTGGTGCCCGCGCTCGAACCCGTGAGGGCAGGCTTCAGGTCGAACTTGCCGCCTTATCCTATCAAAGATCGCGCCTTGTCCGCAGCTGGACCCATCTGGAGCGCCAGCGCGGTGGGTTTGGCTTCTTGGGAGGTCCTGGTGAAACGCAAATTGAGGCTGATCGGCGTCAAATCGGTGATCGGATCCTTCGTCTGAAAAAAGATCTCGAAGACGTTAAACGAACACGAGAATTGCATAGGCAGGCCAGGAAGCGTGTTCCTTATCCGGTTATTGCCCTGGTCGGCTATACCAATGCGGGGAAGTCGACGCTTTTTAATGCCCTGACCCGAGCTGAAGTTTTGGTAAAGGATCAGTTGTTCGCAACCCTGGATCCAACGATGCGGGCGATTCGCCTGCCTTCGGGGCGGCGGGCGATCATGTCCGACACGGTCGGCTTTGTCTCGGATCTGCCGCATGAACTGGTGGCGGCCTTTCGTGCGACCCTCGAAGAGGTGCTTGAAGCCGATCTCATCCTTCATGTTTGCAATGCAGCCCATGCGGACCGCGAGGCGCAGCATGCTGATGTCGAAACGGTTTTACGCGAATTGGGCCTGGGCACGGTTTTGGATCGTGGTGTTGTAGAGGTCTTGAATAAAATCGATCTATTGACTGCCGATGGCCTGCAGGAATGTGTCAATCAAGCTGACAGAGATCCAAAATTGCTGCCGGTGTCCGCGGTCACGGGGGAGGGTCTTGATCGCTTGATGCAAAGGCTTGACGAACTTCTGGGGGCCGATCGTCAAACTTTGTCCCTGGATTTGCCACTTTCTGACGGCGCCGCCTTGGCTTGGCTATACAGGCATGGTCAAATTGTCAGCCGCGATGACGACGGCCAGTTCAGCCATCTGGTGGTGCGTCTGGACGCCGCCGATGCCGCTCGCTTTAAGGGCCGTTAAACCATGGTCGATGCCAACGCTGTTGCAAAAATCATTAATGAAGTGGCTGAACAGGCTATCTTGCCATTTTTCAATAGGTTATCGCCTGACGACGTCCGTGAAAAGCGCCCCGGAGACTTGGTTACCATTGCCGATACAACCGCCGAACGTTTGTTGACCGAGCGTTTGACCGTGCTGTTGCCCGGATCCGTGGTGGTCGGCGAGGAGAGTGTTGCGGGCGATGCGCGGACCCTTGAGCTCTTATCGGGCACCCGTCCGGTTTGGATTATCGATCCTGTGGATGGCACGGGCAATTTTGCCAAAGGCAGTCCTGTTTTTGCTGTGATCGTCGCCTTGGTAATGAAGGGTCAGACGC
>DUZC01000297.1 GCA_013349735.1 Rhodospirillaceae bacterium | reverse complement strand
CACCGCATTGTGGCGATGGCACACCGGTGGTCCCCGGCCAGGTCAGCGGCAATTGCCGCAGGCTGCGCATCGCTAAAAACGCGAAGGCCTGCGCTTCCAGCGCATCGCCATCCCATCCCACCGTGTCAATGTCTTCGACCGCTCCCTGCAGGCGGGTCCGCAACCCCCTCATGAGCTGCGGATTGCGGCGCCCGCCACCGGCAACCAGCCATTGCCGGACCGGCGACGGGAAGTGACGTTGCGCAAGCGCCACTGCCGCGGCCGTAACGGCGGACAGCAGGGCCGCCCCATCCGCCACCGACAGGGCCGCGGTCAAACCCCCGGCAAGCTGGGCGAAATCGTCACGATCCAACGACTTGGGTGGAACCCGACAAAAGAAGGGATGCGCAAGAAACCGCTTCAAGGACGTCTCGTCCACGGCGCCCGCTGCCGCTAAATGGCCATCCCGATCGAAGGTTTGCCCGGTATGCCGCAACACCCAATCATCCAGCAACGCATTGCCGGGACCGGTATCAAAAGCCAGCAGATGATCTTCGGGGCCAATCCAGGTGACGTTGGCCACGCCACCGATATTTAAAAGCGCCACCGGCTTTTCCAAGCCCTTGGCCAAGGCGGCATGAAACACGGGCACCAAGGGCGCCCCCTCACCCCCGGCAGCGACGTCAGCCCTGCGAAAATCGTTGACCACGGGAACGCCCAGACGATCCGCCAGCAACTGGCCATCGCCGATCTGCCAGGTCACCCCTTCCTTTGGACGATGCAGGATGGTATGGCCGTGAAACCCAATCACCGCCAATTGCTGCGGCGTCACCCGCGCCTGCTCGAGCAAGCTGGCAACCGCATCGGCATGAAACAGGGTCATTTCGCGTTCGACCTCGGCGATAGGCCCCTGCCCCCCCAACACAGCCCGCAAACGCTGGCGCAAAGCCTCTGGATAAGGCACCGTAATCGCTTGGCCATGCTCGCCAAGGGCGACACCGTCGGTAGAGAGCAAAGCCGCATCAACCCCGTCCAACGAGGTTCCTGACATTAAGCCAAGACAGAGCGCCTTCATGGGAAAACACCCCGCCGGTTGTGCCGATGCGCCAATCGTGCTAAACGAGCCGGCCCGCTGCCGGGTTCCCGTTTCCCTCTCGGCGATCCCTCAGGTTTCAGCATGACCAAACTCCGTTCCGAATTCCTTCGCACCCTATCCGAACGCGGCTTTTTGCACCAGTGCACCGATCTGCCCGCCCTTGATGAGCGTCTGGCAACAAAGCCGGTTGTGGCCTATATCGGTTTTGATTGCACGGCCGACTCTTTGCATGTTGGCAGTCTGCTTCCCATCATGCTGCTGCGTCATCTGCAACGCTCTGGACATAAACCCATCGTCCTGATGGGGGGCGGCACCACCAAGGTTGGTGACCCGTCTGGCAAGGACGAGGCGCGGAAATTACTGACCGATGCGGATATTGCCCATAACATGGCCGGCATCCGTTCGGTTTTCAGCAAATTCCTGCAATTTGGCGAAGGCCCCACCGATGCCGTCATGGTTAACAATGCCGACTGGCTGGGGGCTCTCAATTATATCGATTTCCTTCGTGATTATGGCCGACATTTTTCGGTCAATCGCATGCTCAGCTTTGAGTCTGTCAAACTGCGGCTAGAGCGCGAACAACCGCTCAGTTTTCTTGAATTCAACTATATGATTTTGCAGGCCTATGACTTTCTGGAACTGGCGCGTCGTCACCACTGCGCTTTGCAGATGGGGGGCTCCGATCAGTGGGGCAATATCATTAACGGCGTAGAGCTTGGTCGGCGCCTTGACGGGCTTGAGTTGTTTGGCTTGACCACCCCGCTGATGACCACCGCCTCCGGCGCAAAAATGGGAAAGACCGCCCAGGGAGCCGTCTGGCTCAATGCCGACCGGCTGTCGCCCTGGCATTACTGGCAGTTCTGGCGCAACACCGAGGATGCCGATGTCGCGCGGTTTCTTCCGCTCTTTACCGAATTGCCAATGGCCGAAATCCGCCGGCTATCGGCCCTCGAAGGCGCGGAAATCAATGAGGCGAAGAAGATCCTGGCCGATCTGGCAACCACCCTGGCGCACGGTTCCGCCGCGGCTGCAGAGGCCCGGGAAACCGCTCAGCGGACCTTTGAACAAGGGGCCGCTGCGGACTCGCTACCGACCGTCATCCTATCCAGCCAGGCCCTGGCCGAAGGCATTCCGGCCTTCGCCCTTTTCGTTCAGGCCGGCCTGGCGGCCTCGAATGGCGAATCGCGCCGCCTGATCCAGGGCGGCGGGGCTAAAATCAATGATCAAACCGTCAGCCTCGAAACGGAAATCATCACGACGGCAAATTTGCGGGATGGCGCGATCAAAGTAACCGCGGGCAAAAAGCGCCATATGCTGATCAAGGTTCAATAGGCCGCTGCGGCGCTGGCGCCTCGCTTTTCGTTTTGGCCGGCCCTTGCGGCTTTGTCGTGCCGGGCCGCGAGTCCGTCTTGCTTTCACCGCCAAAGGCATCAAATAAATGCCGCAGGAAACCTGGGGTCAAGGCGGACAGAGGGTTCACCGTGACAGCCGGATCCTGGGCCAGACCGGTCATGGTATAGTTGACCGCAAGAACACCGCCGCCTTTTTCCGCAGAAAAAATCCTCCCCAGCATCGGCAGATTGCCCAGGGCGCTGTTCAGCATATACATGGGCACGACCGTTCCTTCTAAGTTCATGACATCGGTATCAAAATCGAACTGCCCCACGGCGGTAATCCCAAGGGACCTGCCCGAGGCCCTCGCCTCTTGCAATTCGAGCAGGCCATCCACCAGCTCAAACCGACCCTCCAAGGTCTGGAAATGAATGCCATCCCCGGACAGCACCTCAACAATACCGGTCAAGGCCGCCACCGTGAGCAGCCTTGCCAAAACCGGAGCCTTGACCAACTGATAATCCGCAACCGTCAAATGGCCGGCCAGCGGTCGCCTGGGGTCATTGTCGTCATAGACCCCGTCAATCAGCAATTGCCCGCCCTTCAAATTGTCAAAGACATCGAAGCTGCGGAAAACAGCCCCGGCATCCGCACTGGTCATTTTCAACTGACGGTGATTATTTTCAGCAGGAACGATCTCCAGCAACAAGGGCGCCCCCCCTTCCGAGGGCACGCCAAGCAAACGAAGCCGCCGCCAGTCTTTTTTGTCCCGGGATCCATCGAAAGCGACCCCTTTCAAGCTCCCTTCGTCGGACACCCAAACCCGATCAAACCGCGCTTTGACGTTAAGGGGCAAGACATCCTCGCGCTGATCCGGGGGCGGACGATCGCGCCGCTTGGCGGGTTTGGGCGGGGCCTTGTCGGTCTGATGGTCGGATGGAACGCCGGACAGGGCCTCTCGCGCATCAAAACTGGCCCCGCTTAGCTCCAGATCGAGCCCGCCCGGGATAACGTTTATAACACCATGCAGATCCTGGCGGCGCCATTTGGCCTTGTTTAATCGGATCGTTTTGACCTTGCCGGACTCGAATCCAATCTGGCCATCCACATCCAGAC
>DUZC01000166.1 GCA_013349735.1 Rhodospirillaceae bacterium | reverse complement strand
GCGTGCCTCCGGACGGCAGGGATGCCGCGCCAGCGCGCGACGCCTGCGACTTTCGTTCAGCCTGATGATACCAGTGCAAATAATAGGCGAACCCAGCCATAACCGAAAAACCGATCAGGCTGACCGACAACTGCGAACCCAGCGAGTCATTGACCTCAACCAACCATAAATGGGCTAGGAAAGAGAGAAAGATGCTGATGCTGAAAATTTCCAGGGAATGCTGGCCGCAGATCTCCACCGGATGCAGCGGACGCCAGGTCAAAAGCCGGCTGTTCGCCGGAATCAGCCATCTCACCAGAAAGGCCAGCGCAAAAAAATGCAGCAGTCGCAAAACATCGAGATTGGTCTTGTCGATGGGATAGATCAGGGCCTCCAGCAGATCGGGCACCCACCGCTGCAGCAGCGGAAAACGCCATCCCATGGCAATAAAACAGGAAGCCGACAGGTACAGAACAGCCAAGGGGGCGATGAAGGATTGCAGTCTCACGAGCCAGGGAAACTCACCCCGGGACAAACCGCAAGCGGCGCCAAGAACGAAGAGAAATTGCCAGGTGAAGGGGTTGAACAGCCAGACCCCATCTGGCCAGGTCGACAAATTCCAATGCAGGGCACCCGCCGCCAGATACAAAACGGCAGACAGCAGAAGCACCATCCAGCGAAGGCGCGCCAAGCCCCAAAGGATTAGCGGAAAGCCACCCAGCAAAACGATATAGAGAGGAAGGATATCCATATTGGCCGGGCGAAACCGCAGCAACAGGGCCTGAAGAATGGTGACATGCGGCTCATTTAAAAAGTTTACGATATTCATTTCCTCGCTGAACATCGGATTACTGAAATGTGCCGCGGTATAGGCAACCTGAGCCGTGAATGCTAGAAATAAGAGAAGCTGAGTTACATAAAGCTGCCAACATCTTTTTAAGATTCTAGCCGTTGCGAATAGAATTCCATCTCTTTCAAGATATCTACTATAGGCTTTAGCTGCAGAATAACCCGATATAAAAACAAATATCTCAGTTGCATCCGAAAAACCAAAATTTCTTATTGTTATCCAGTTCATATTATTGTCAGGAATATGATCAAGGAAGATAAAAATCAGCGCCATACCACGAAAGAAATCGACGCGGATATCCCGAGCGCCTTTGGCCACATTCTGCTGGACAGCGGCGGTGGTCCCCGGAAGGTGATCTTGCGCTGAGATCTTGGTCACTACTTGCTTTCTCCGAAAGCCCTCTGCAAAACTACCACAACCCCTTCGGGTTGCGACAATCAAACCAATTGTCATGCTTTCATGCCCCCAATCCCAGCCGCAACAAAGCATTCACCTGCCATTGGATTTCTTCTGTCACCTGCTTTTGCAACTTTTTACGCCAAACATTCGGGATGGATGACGCGCCATAGGCGGCACCGGCCAACATGCCCACTAGGGCGCCGGTGGTATCGGCATCGCCGCCCTGATTAACTGTGGCGATCAGACATTGGCGAAAGTCGGTTGTGTTAAAAAAGAAATGCAAAACCGTCTGCATCGTATCAACGATATAGGCCGAAGATTGCCCACGATAACGATCGAATCGAAATGCACTGCTTTGCGCCACAAGGTCATCGGCAATTTTCCGCGCCCCGGCTATCCCCTGACCGGACAACAGCGCCTGAACCATCCGCCCGAGAGCCAGGGCGGCCGCGTCGGAAAGCGGGTGATGATGCGTAATATGGCACTGTTCGAGGGTCCAAAGCGCCAATTTGCGGTCATTACCAAGGCTGGCCAAAGCCACCGGCAAATTGCGCATGGCCGCGCCATTTCCCGCGTCACCGTCGCAGGCGGGCCCCTGCAGGGTTCCCATGGTCACATAACGCCGGATCCCCCGACGGCAGGTATTGCCAACATCAACCGGCCCTGTCTTCAACCAGGTCGCAAAAGACTCACAGACATCGCCCAGATCGAAGCCCCGTCTGGCAATCAAGGAACGCCCCAGAAACAGACTCATTTCGGTGTCGTCGGTCACCTGCCCAGGCGCAAGCCGCAACCAGCCACCCCCTACCATTTTGTCGAGCTGGCCATATTTTTCCTGGATTTCACCCCGGGTCATGAACTCGACGGTCGCCCCCAAGGCATCCCCGATGGCAAAACCAAGATAAGCCCCAAGCGCCCTATCCATGAGTACGGCATCAATATTCGGTTCGCGCATCACAGATAACTTGCCGTTACAAGGAAATCTCCGCCGATAACCAAATGCTCGCCCTCGCCTTTTAACGGATGCGTCGGCAGCAAAAAATTACCGAACACCACTTTTACAAGCGGCACCTGAACTTCAAGAATGGTATCGCCAAAACAGTCGGCAATGTCCCGATGACAGGTAAAGGATGCCAGACTGTTCATCCGGATCACCCGGCGACGCTTATCCAATTGCCGGATCAAACGGTGTTCGTCGAAGTCATTGACACCCCGGTAAAGGGTCAGATGGGTCCGGCCGGGCGCGGCGAACCTCGCCAGCGCCCACTGGCAGAACTCGTAAAGCAAATCCAATTGAAAATAGATGGAATTATTATGGAACCGGCTGGACATCTTTTCTTCGACATAGCTGATCCAGGCCTGTGACTTGAGGCTGATCGGCTCTTTGTGAAAGGTTGGAAACAAGCCAAACCGACTTTCAACCCAACCCTTCAACACGGCCCCTTCCGGACCATTGCTGTCATAGCCCCAGCCCTTCAACAAACGCAAAAAACTGGAGCGGAACCGCCGCACCACCCCCTTATGCGGTCCTTTCTCATGCTGTTCGGGGTCAAGACCGAAGATCGCCACCATATATTTGTAGAAAGCCTCGCCGGCATCGGCAAGGTCCTCAGCCTCCTCAAGCATCTCAAAAAGCGACGGGTTCATTTCCAGCACGCCGGAAATATGCAAGACCTGAGGATGTTCATTGAAGGTCGGGCTGGCCAACAGCACCGTCGACACACCCACCAAATTGGTGCTGTGTCCGATCTGTTCGGTACCGTCCATGCCCGCCCCCTATCAATTGCTCCAAAAACTAAGCAATTAATGTGCCGTTTCCCTTGAACCCAGGACCGAATCTTTCGCACTGCAAAAAAGTCCGCTCTTCCCTGCCCAGATCTCTTGTTTATTTTATGCTCAACACCATAACATGACTAAATCATAGGCAATGATGCTCTGGCTTGGTCGGACTGTCCGTCAACCACTTGGCCTTTGATGGAGACAAGAAATGGGTTTGGAATTACCGACAACGCCCAACGACGTCCGTGCACCACGGTCGCATGTCGAAATGGCGCTGTTCGGAGTCTATGAAATCGCCAAGGTTTTAACCACGCCGCTTCATTTGGAGACAGGCCTGGCCTCGGTTCTGCGGCTGTTGTCCAGCTTTCTGGATATGAGCGATGGACTGATCGTCTTGTTGGATGAAACCGGAGAACCCGAATTAGTGGTTGGCTCCGACTGGCAGGAGGGGTCGACCGAGCATTTGTTTGATCGACTGCCGGAACGGGCTTTTGGACAGATTGTCGCCACCCGCATGCCGCTTGTGGTTG
>DUZC01000183.1 GCA_013349735.1 Rhodospirillaceae bacterium | reverse complement strand
GCGGTCATCGGTTCACTGTTGGCACTGCCCCTGACACCATCGGTGCCGAATAATTTTCGAGTCATGGCCCCTGTTTAACCTGGATTTCTTGCCCTGTCATCCTTGCGACTTCCCTGGATCTACCCGCTTAGCCGATGGCTTGCCAGACCGCCAAAGCCTGGCGGGTTTCGGCAACATCATGAACGCGCAGGATCTGCACGCCTTGGCGGACCCCGGCCAAGGCTGCGGCTAATGATCCCGCCAAACGGCTGTCGGGATCTTCGCCGCGACTGAGACCGGCGATGAAGCGCTTGCGGCTGACCCCCAAAAGCACTGGAACCCCCAGGGTTCGGTAAAGTCCCAGGCGTGCCAGAATCTGCAAATTATGCTGAAGGCTTTTACCAAATCCAATCCCCGGATCAATACACAGCCGGTGATCGGCAAGGCCTGCCGACCGACAGACGGCTAAGCGGGCAGCCAGATAATCGTAAACATCCAAAGGGGCACATCGATATCTGGGATCACTTTGCATCGTCTGCGGGTCACCCTGCATATGCATCAAGACGACCGATGCATCGCTGTCGGCCACGGTTTGAAGCGCCGCTCCGTCTCCACTCAACGCACTGATATCATTGACTATCCTTGCCCCCGCCGCTATGGCCGCGGCCATCACTGCACTATGGCGACTGTCAATGGAAACCAAGGCACCCTGCGCGGCCAACTCTTTAACAACGGGCAGAACCCGTGCCATTTCCTCGTCGGGTGAAAGGGCGGTCGCTCCTGGACGGGTCGACTCGCCGCCCACGTCAAGAATATCCGCCCCGGCGGCCAGCAAGGCCTGACCATGCGCAATCGCCGCCTCGGCCGACAGCCAACGGCCGCCATCGGAAAAGCTGTCAGGCGTTACATTGATAATCCCCATCAGCCTGGGTCGATCCAGGGAAAGACCGGCAAAGGGCTGACAGCTCCTGTCAATCTGCTGCAGGGACTGGCGCACATGCCGGGCCACCGATGGCCCCTGCGCGCCTGCCCAAGCAATCAGCTTGCCCCGACTGACCGTCACTTCCCTGTTTGTAGGGCCATCACGCCACAAAACGGCCAACCGACCCGGCTCGGCGGTTGCCCCAACATAAAGCAGACCAGCCAAGGAAGCAGACGGCAGAGCGTGCGGCAAAGACGCCTCTGCCGAAATGGCCGACATTGCTTCAGGAACCAGGCTGTGGCTCAGCTCCCGGACCAAATCCCGTCGGTGGCACCACACCGGTCAGCGGCACGGAGGATCGGCGGGGCGGCGGGCCGTCCTTGGCCTTACCACCGGAATCGTCGGAACCATGGTCTCGAACCACCGTTTCACCCCGCAACAATTGCTTGATCTCGTCGCCAGACAGCGTCTCAAATTCCAAAAGACCACGGGCCAGAATATGCAATTGATCGAACTGATCCGTCAAAGTCTTACGGGCTCGGGCATGCGCTTCATCGATGACGCCGCGCACTTCTTCATCAATGGTCTTTGAAGTGGCTTCAGAAATATTTTTGTGGGTGGTCACCGAATGGCCCAGAAAAACCTCCTGGTCATTTTCACCATAGGTTAAGGGACCTAATTTATCGCTCATTCCCCATTCGGTTACCATGCGACGCGCCATATCGGTGGCCATTTTGATATCCGACGATGCCCCGGTGGTGATTTTATCGCGACCGAAAACCAATTCCTCAGCCAGACGCCCGCCCATAGCCACGGCCAGATCCGCCTTCAATTTGGCGCGGGAAATCGAGATCCGGTCGCCCTCGGGCAACCGCATGACCATCCCCAAGGCCCGTCCACGCGGAATAATCGTGGCTTTGTGAATGGGATCCGATTCCACTTCGTTCAAGGCAACGATCGCATGGCCCGCCTCGTGATAGGCAGTCAGCCGCTTTTCCTCTTCAGTCATAACCATAGAACGCCGCTCGGCGCCCATCATCACTTTGTCCTTCGCGGATTCCAGCTCCTGCATCGTGACAACCCGCTTGCCAAACCTGGCAGCCAGCAAAGCAGCCTCATTGACCAGATTGGCTAAATCGGCGCCCGAAAATCCTGGCGTTCCCCGGGCGATGACCTTTGCCTCGACATCCGGACCCAGCGGCACTTTACGCATATGCACCTTGAGAATTTTTTCGCGACCCAAGACATCGGGATTGGGCACAACCACCTGGCGATCAAAGCGGCCCGGACGCAACAGAGCCGGATCCAAAACGTCTGGACGGTTCGTCGCTGCGATCAGAATAACCCCTTCATTGGACTCAAAACCATCCATCTCAACCAACAATTGGTTGAGCGTCTGTTCGCGTTCGTCATTACCGCCGCCCAACCCAGCGCCACGGTGGCGTCCAACCGCATCGATTTCGTCGATAAAAATAATGCAAGGAGCGTTCTTTTTCCCTTGCTCAAACATATCGCGAACCCGCGATGCACCAACACCGACAAACATTTCGACGAAATCAGAACCGGAAATAGTAAAAAATGGCACATTGGCTTCACCCGCGATGGCGCGAGCCAACAAGGTCTTGCCAGTTCCGGGCGGCCCTACCAATAAAACTCCTTTGGGAATCTTACCGCCAAGCCGTTGAAATTTTTGCGGGTCCTTAAGGAATTCGACGATTTCTTCGAGTTCTTGCTTGGCCTCGTCAATGCCCGCCACATCTTCAAAAGTAACGCGACCAGTCTTCTCGGTCAGCAACCGCGCCCGGCTTTTGCCAAAGCCCATGGCCTTGCCACCGGTTGATTGCATCTGGCGCATGAAGAAGATCCAAACCCCAACCACCAGCAACATCGGGAACCAGGACAATAAATAATTCCAGATCGTCTGGCTTTCTTCGCTGCGCGGCAGTGCCGAGATCCGGACATTCGCCTTGCGCAATTGCGGCACAACATTGACATCCGGCGGCGCATAGGTGCTAAAGCTGCGCCCATCCGTGAAATGGCCGTTGATGGACTCGCCCTGAATGGTGACGTCAGCAACCTTGCCGGCATCCACTTCGGTCAAAAAGTCCGAATAAGCGAAATTTGCACTGCCGCGCGGCGAATTGGAATTCTGGAAAAGGTTGAAGAGGGCCGCCAACAAAACGGCAATAATGACCCATAACACCAGGTTCTTGCTAAAATTCATTCAACCGTTCCTTGTCTAACGAGAGCCATAGCTGACATCCCGTCGCCATTCAATCTGAAGATATTTGGCTTCGCCTTAGCTTCACGACTAAGAGATAATGCATTCCTGCCGCTTAACAAGGCAATGGCTTATGCCAGCAAGTGGAAAAAGCGGCACAAAATCAATTGAGCGAAAAACCAAATCACAGGATACCCCGCCTTGATATCTTAAGTGGGGAACCGCACAAATGCCATGCCGATCAAAGAGCGCCGGCAAATTGGCAGCCACCGGCTCTGGCAGATCCCTCACCCCCGGAACGGCACGCAAAGCGCGCCACGCGGGTTTACCCAAGGCCCCGACCCATCCGTCGCCTTGCCCGGACAGCATAAATCGAAACCGGCCATCCCAATGATAGATTTCGCCGCCACGAACGGCCTGAGGGCCGGCGACCGCCCTCGATTCTCGACAGACCAATAGCCGCTTATCCCGAGGCAGCAACAGACAACC
>DUZC01000221.1 GCA_013349735.1 Rhodospirillaceae bacterium | reverse complement strand
TGGGCCTGCTTTGCCGGCCTGGCATTCATCAATATAGCGGCGCACCGGCGGGCTCCAGAAACGGGAACGCGAGGCATTAATAGAATATTCCTCGGTGTCCTCAGGGATACGCATATTGGGATGGGTCAGCACGAAAATGCCGACATTCTGGTCCAAGGTGAAGCCATTGACCCCATGTCCGGTGGTCAAGACCAGCATGGTCGAGGAGCCATAAATGGCGTAACCGGCCGCCACCTGCTGGACACCCGGTTGCAGGAAAGCCGCTTCCGCGGACGGGTCCAGGCCTTCGGGCAGACGCAGGATAGAAAAGATGCTGCCGACCGAAATATTGACGTCAATATTGGACGAGCCGTCCAAGGGGTCAAACAGCAGCAGATAGCGTCCGGCGGCCCCATGCACCGCATGAACATCTTCCAGTTCCTCGGAGGCCATGCCGGCATAGCTGCCACCCAGCGCGTTGAGATGGAGAAAGATCTCATTGGCCAGAACATCTAATTTCTTCTGCTGTTCTCCTTGCACATTTTCCTGGCCGGCGGCGCCAAGATTACCTGCCAGTGCGCCGCGATTGACCTCATGCGAAATCATTTTGCAGGCGGTGCGAATGTCGGTCAGCAAGGTGGTGAAGGTGCCGGTCCCCCCTAAGCGGCGTTGTTCCTGGAGCAGAAAATGGGAAAGAGAGACACGCTTATAGGACATTTGGACCCCCCTGGCATAACCGACGGCGCAGTGGTAGCGCGGATTTACTTTGCTGTCACCGGGGAGCTGCAGGGTCTGGCCGAGAATTTTGCTGTGATCGGTTCGGCTTGACGGGGCGGTCCGGGAAGCGTAGAAGCGTTGCCTCTCAGTCTTCTGAGAAGGTTTTGGCTCCCTGGTGGGGCACGGTCGGTCCGCGAGGGTTCGCGCACCGGCCCGATTTCGTTTGGGGTTTCCGGGTCCGCTGTTGATGTTTGAAAGTCTGAGTTCCCGTCTTGGCGAGGTATTTGATCGGTTGAAGCGCCGTGGCGCTTTGTCTGAGATCGATGTTGCCGAAGCCTTGCGCGAAGTTCGGGTGGCGCTGCTGGAGGCCGATGTGGCGCTTCCGGTGGTCAAAGATTTCATCGCCAGCGTTAAAGACCGGGCGGTCGGTCAAGAGGTGGTCAAAAGCGTTACGCCGGGCCAGATGGTCGTCAAGATCGTCCATGACTGTCTGGTCGAGACCTTAGGCGCGGCCGAAGAGTTGAATCTGGTGGCGGTACCGCCGGTGCCGCTGCTGATGGTCGGTTTGCAGGGATCGGGAAAGACCACCACATCGGCGAAGCTGGCGCTGCGCCTGAAGACCCGGGACCGCAAAAAGGTGCTGTTGGCCTCGTTGGATATTTATCGGCCGGCGGCGCAACAGCAGTTGGAAGTGCTGGCCCGCCAGGCCGATGTGGGCTCCCTGCCCATCATTATCGGCCAGCGGCCGGTGGACATTGCCCGACGGGCCATGGAAACCGGACGTCTTGAAGGCTATGACGTCGTCATCCTTGATACCGCCGGACGTCTGCATATCGACGAGGTCTTGATGGCCGAGGTGGCGGATGTCCGCGATGCGGTCCGGCCCGCCGAGACCTTGTTGGTGGTTGATGCCATGACCGGCCAGGATGCGGTGACCCTGGCCCGTGAGTTCAACGAGAAGGTTGGGGTAACCGGTCTGGTTTTGACCCGGGTCGATGGCGATGCGCGCGGCGGCGCGGCTTTGTCCATGCGGGCCGTGACCGGTCGTCCGATCAAGTTTCTGGGCGCTGGCGAAAAGCTTGATGCGCTTGAGGTTTTCCATCCTGATCGGGTCGCTGGCCGCATTCTGGGAATGGGCGATGTGGTGTCGTTGGTGGAAAAAGCCATCGACAGCTTCGAATCCGATGAGGCGGAAAAGCTGGCCGCCCGTATGGCCAAAGGTAAGTTCGACCTAGAAGATATGGCGGCGCAATTTCGCCAGGTCAAAAAAATGGGCGATCTTAAGGGCATCGTCGGCATGCTGCCGGGCATCGGCAAGCTGAAAAAGCAGATCGACGAAGCCAATATCGATGCCAAAGCGGTCAACCGCCAGGAAGCGATTATTTTGTCGATGACCCGGGGCGAACGGCGCAATCCGGACTTGATCAAGGCCAGCCGCAAGCGGCGCATTGCCAGTGGGGCCGGCGTCACGGTTCAAGAGGTTAATCGGCTGTTGAAGCAGTATCAACAAATGGCCGACATGATGAAGAAGGTCAGCAAAATGGGACAAAAAGGCCTGATGCGTCACGGTTTGGCAGGTCTTCTGCCGCCAGGCGGCGGGCGGTTCGGCCTTTAAGGACACATAGGGATTTATACGCTTATCCGTTTTTACTCTGTTCAGTTGAAAGGACGTCAATGTCACTGAAAATCCGTTTATCCCGCGGCGGCGCCAAAAAGCGTCCGTTCTATCGCATTGTTCTGGCCGATGCCCGCAGCCCGCGCGACGGCAAATTTCTCGAGAAGCTGGGCACCTACAATCCCATGCTGCCGGCCGATCATGCCGAACGGCTGACCCTTAAAGAAGAGCGGATCAAGCATTGGCTGTTGATGGGAGCTCAGCCGACCGACCGGGTCGCCAAGTTCCTGGCCAATGCGGGCTATATTGCCGAGCGTCCGCGCGCCGAGCAGACCAAAAAGCCGCAGCCAAAAGCCAAGGCTCAGGAGCGCCTGAAGGAGCAGCAAAAGGCCGCTGAGGCCGCCGCTGCTGGCGAATAGTTCCGCATGGACCGTTTGTGCGTCGGCGTCATCGTTGGCGCGCAGGGGGTCAAGGGGGCCGTTCGCATCAAACACTTTACCGAGCGGGCGGCCGATTTGGCCGCCTATGGGCCGGTCGAGGATGAAGCGGGCCTCCGCCGTTTTCACCTGAAGACGGTCGGGTTTGGCAAAGGTGTGGTCCTGGCGATGCTCGAGGGCGTGGCCAGCCGTGACGATGCCGAAGGGTTAAAGGGGGTTCGCCTGTTTGTGCCGCGTGCGGCGCTGCCGGCGGTCGCCGAAGACGAGTTTTATTATAGCGATCTCGTCGGTTTGACGGCGATTCAGGCCGACGGACGCGAATTGGGTAAGGTCAAGGCGGTCTTTGATTTCGGTGGCGGGGACATCATCGAGGTGGTTGGTCCGGGGGGCGCGGTGATGTTGCCTTTTACCCGGGCCGTGGTGCCGATGATCGATCTGGCGGCGGGGCGTCTGATTGTGGAACCGCCACAAGAGGTGAGCGCCGGGACGGAGGGGGCGGATGGAGACTAGGCACGGTCCCTTATGGACGGTGACGGTGCTGACCCTCTTTCCGGAGATGTTTCCCGGTCCGCTTGGTCATTCGCTGGCTGGACGGGCTTTGAAGGAAGGGCTTTGGCGTTTGGAAACGGTGGACATTCGGGGCTTTGCGCGCGATAAACACCGCTCCGTTGATGACGCGCCGTTTGGCGGCGGTGCCGGCATGGTGATGCGCCCCGACGTGATCGACGCGGCTATCCGTGCCCGGCATGCCGGTGGGCCCTTGCTCTATCCGACGCCGCGCGGGCGGCTGTTGGATCAGGAAAGGGTCGAGACATTGGCCCGGGAGCCGCAGGTGACCATCCTCTGCGGGCGTTTTGAGGGTGTTGACCAGCGCG
>DUZC01000209.1 GCA_013349735.1 Rhodospirillaceae bacterium | reverse complement strand
ATACGCGCCATCTCGGTCGCCAGGGCCATCTTGCCGGGCACCTCACCAAAGCCCGGCGCCAATCCATAGATCGCCAAGGGCATGCTGATTTCCATCAGCAAGACGAAGGCCAGCAGCGCCCAACTGAGCACGGCCAGGCATTCCTCGGCGAATTGACGGGCCGCCTCCCGGCCCTCGGCTTCGAGCTTGCCGGCAAACAGGGGCACAAAGGCGGCATTGAAGGCCCCTTCGGCAAACAGGCTGCGGAACAGGTTGGGAAAGCGGAAAGCGACGAAAAAGGCATCGGCCACCATGCCGGCGCCCAGATAGCGCGCCACCAGAATCTCGCGCAAGAGCCCGGTGATGCGGCTCAGCACCGTCCATCCGCCGATGGTCGCGATGGCCCGGGTCAGATTGGTCACTGGGCGGCCGTCGCCTGCTGGCCCTTACCACCCGATGGCGGCAGCGGGGCCGCAACCGGCTCGCGCAGCACGGCTTCCAGCTCTTCGCGCACCGCTTTGATCTTGCGGTCATGCTCAAGCTTCAGGCCAAAAATATTTTTGACATAAAAGACGTCCACCGCCCGTTCCCCATAGGTCGAGATATGCGCCGAGGCAATCTGCAGATTATGGCGGGTCATGGTGGCAGTGATGTCATAGAGCAGCCCGACGCGGTCCCGGGCATTGACTTCGATCAGGGTATGGCCGGCGCTGGCGGTGTTGTCCACCACCACCCGCGCCTGAACCCGGAAGACCCGGGTTCGGTTCTGTAAGCTGGTATTGCGTTTGGCCAGTTCCCGGTCGAAGCGCAAGCGGCCGGTCAGCGCCTGTTCGATGGTGGCCGCCAATTTGGCCAGCCGGGTTGGCGTATCAAAGGGCTGCCCCTCGGCATCTTGAATGACAAAACTGTCCAGCGCCATGCCATTGGTCATGGTGATGATCTTGGCACCGACGATATTGGCGCCTGACAAGGCCATTGCCCCGGCGATCTGGGAAAACAGGCCAGGATGATCGTCGGTATAAATGGTCACCTCGGTGACGCCATGGCTTTTGTCGAGATGCCAATCCACCGTCAGCGGCGCCTTGGTGGCCTCGGCTTCGCGGATCAGCCGGGCATGGCGCACATGGCTGGGCGTGTCATAAGAGACCCAATAAGAGGGATAACCGCGCGCCAGATGCAAATCGATTTCTTCGGCCGGCCAGAGGGGCTCAAGCTGCGCCCGCAAGGCGTTTTGCGCAGCCTGGGCACGCGCCCCCAGACGCTCGAGATTGATGCCACCGTTCATCCGATCCAGGGCATGATTGTACAATTCCCGAAGCAGGCCGGCTTTCCAGTTATTCCAGACCCCCGGCCCCACCGCCCGCACATCCGCCACCGTCAGCAGCAACAAAAGCTTAAGACGTTCGGGGCTTTGCACCAGGGCAACAAAATCGCCGATGGTCTGCCGATTGTCGATATCGCGCTTGAAGGCGGTGCGGGTCATCAGCAGATGATGCCGTACCAGCCAGCTGGTCGTTTCCGTTTCTTCGTCGGTCAGACCCAGCCGGGGTCCCAGTTTCAGCGCAACTTCGGCGCCCAGCTCGGAATGGTCGCCATTACGGCCTTTGGCGATGTCATGAAGAAAAAGCGCCAGATATAAGGCACGCCGGGATTGCACCGTGCGAATGACTTCGGTCGATGTTGGCATCTCCTCGGCCATTTGCCCCTGTTCGATGCGATGCAGGATGCCCAGGGCCTGGATGGTGTGTTCGTCGACGGTATAGACATGATACATGTCATACTGCATCTGGGCGACCACCCGCCCAAAATCAGGAATGAAGCGTCCCAGCACCCCGACCTCGTTCATATGGCGCAACGCCACCTCGGGATTCTTCGTCGAAGTCAGCATTTCCAAAAACAGCCGGTTGGCTTCCGGATCATGGCGCAGCTTATTGTCAATGCGCTTCAGATTCTGGGTAATCAGGGACATCGCGTGAGGATGGATATCCAGGCCCAGCGAAAGCGCCGTGGAAAACAGGCGGATCATCTTGACCGGATCATGCTCAAGATCGCGGTCATCCAGCATATCCAACCGATTGGCCTCAAGGGTAAAGCCATCCACCTTCTTCAGACGCAGAATGGCCGGCAAGCGCAGGATCGATTTGCGCTTGTGGCGGGTCTCCAGCAGGGCACAGAAAATACGGGTCAGATCGCCAACATCCTTGGCGATCAGAAAGTAATGTTTCATGAACCGCTCGACACCCAGCGACCCGCCATGATCGGTATAGCCCATGCGTATGGCGATCTCTTGCTGGATGTCAAAGGTCAGGCGATCCTCCTGGCGGCCGGTCAGATAGTGCAGATGGCAGCGCACCGACCACAGAAAGGCCTGGGCCTTGGCAAACCGATTGGCGGCATCGGCAGACAAAAAGCCCAGCCCCACCAGATCAGAGATGTCGTTGATCACATAAAGATATTTGGCGATCCAATAAAGCGTATGCAAATCGCGAAGACCGCCTTTGCCTTCCTTGATATTGGGCTCCAGTACATAGCGCGCCTCGCCCAGTTTGGCATGGCGCTCATTGCGCTCGGACAGCTTTGATTCAACGAATTGCTCGGTGCTGCCGGTTACCACTTCCGCCCGATAGCGTTTGCGCAGTTCGGCAAACAAAGCCTGGTCGCCCCAGAGCCAGCGCGCTTCCAGCAAGGCGGTGCGGATGGTCAAATCGGCCTTGGCCTGACGCAGGCATTCCTCCACCGAACGGGTCGAATGCCCCACTTTCAACCCCAGATCCCACAGCAGATAGAGCATATATTCGACGATCTGCTCGGCATTGGAGGTGCGCTTATAGGGCAGCAGAAACAGCAGATCCAGATCAGACTGCGGCGATAGCTCGCCGCGCCCATAGCCCCCGACGGCGACAATGCTCATCACCTGGCCGGTGGTCGCCACCCCGCCCGGATATTCATGTTCCGAAGCGAAGTCATGGACCAGACGGATCAGTTGATCCACCAGAAAGCAATTTTCCCGCACCACCTCGGTCCCCGAGCCGTGCTCCTCAAAACGACGGCGCACCTCGGCATGTCCGGCCTGCAAGACCTCTTTAAAAATCTCGAGAACCGCAGCCCGGCGTTTCTGCTTGGTCAGAGACAGCGCAAGCATCGCCTCGAGACGGGCGATGATGTCCGTCCGATCGATGATGGCGCGTTGATTTTTAATTTTCTGGCCCATTGCCCGCCACTATAGCTTGGGCCGCAGAGGATCAGGACTGGAATTTTCCGTCGCGGTCGCTTTAAGTCGATAAAGAATATCAAGGGCCTCGCGCGGGGTCAGCAAATCAGGATTAATTTCGGCCAGAGCCAGGTCCAAAGGCGATGGCGCAGTGGGCAGGATGGGCGGCGGCGGGCGTCCGGCCGCAGCAAACAAGGGCAGATCTTCGGCTAATTTTGCCAAAGACGACGAAGGCTGACCTTTTTCCAGGCTACGCAGAATGGTTTCCGCCCGCGCCAATACCGACTTTGGCAAACCGGCCAGCCGCGCCACATGGATGCCATAAGAACGATCGGCCGCCCCGGGTCCGACTTCATGCAGGAAGACCACATCGCCCTGCCATTCCTTAACCCGCATGGCATGACAGGATAAGGCCGGCAATTTAGCGGCCAGCGCGGTCAGCTCAT
>DUZC01000104.1 GCA_013349735.1 Rhodospirillaceae bacterium | reverse complement strand
GGCCCTGATCCCGGTCAGCGATGCCATCAAAAGCTCCGGTGCATCGGAACTGGTGGCGGGCTGGCTGGTGCAGGGGGCCGGGCATCTGCCCGAACAAATTGCCATTACGATGGTGATGCTGGGCTCGATGCTGCTGGCTCCTTTTCTGCATCACGCCCCGACTGTGCTGGTCATGGGGCCGATTGCCGCCGGCATGGCCCGCAAATTGGGGCTGGCCATCGATCCTTTTCTGATGGCGGTGGCGGTGGGGGCGGGTTGTGATTTTCTTACGCCCATCGGCCATCAGTGCAATACCCTGGTGATGGGGCCCGGCGGCTACCGTTTCGGCGATTATTGGCGTCTCGGCCTGCCACTCAGCGTCATCGTGCTGGTGGTTGGCAGCGTTCTTATCGAACTGGTCTGGCCGCTGCATGGGTGACAGTCTGGTCCTGCTGGTCGCGGCCCTGGTCATCGATGCCGGTTTGGGCGATCCGCCCTGGCTTTGGCGACAAATTCCGCATCCGGTGGCTCTGCTGGGCGGCGTGATCGGCTGGTTCGAACATCATCTGAACCGCCCTTATCGACCCGCCTGGGACCTTCGCCTGCGGGGGGCGCTGCTTTGTTTTGGGCTGGTCTTCCTGGCCATTCTTCTGGGCCTGTTCCTCGACGGATTCTGTCGTCATTCGCTTTGGGGGGCTTTGCTGGAAATGCTGCTGCTTTGGAGCTTGCTGGCACAAAACAGCCTTTATCGTCATGTGCGGGCCGTGGCCGTGGCGCTCGATCAACGGGGTTTGGCGGCCGGGCGTATTGCCGTGGCGCAGATCGTCGGCCGGGAGCCGGAAAGTTTGGATGAATTCGGGGTCGCCCGGGCTGCCATCGAATCCTGTGCCGAGAATTTTGCCGATGGTGTAGTGGCCCCGGTATTCTGGGCGCTGCTGTTCGGATTGCCGGGAATTCTGGCCTATAAGACGGCCAATACCTTGGACAGCATGATCGGTCATTTGAGTCCCCGCTACCGCGCTTTCGGCATGGTGGCGGCGCGCCTGGATGATGTGATGAATTTAGTGCCGGCGCGCCTGGCGGGGGTACTTTTAGTGCTGGCCGCGGCCTTTGTTCCGGGTGGACGCCCCCTGGATGGCTGGCGCGTCATGATCCGCCATCACGGCCATCACCGTTCGCCCAATTCCGGTTGGCCGGAAGCCGCCATGGCCGGTGCCCTGGGGCTTTCCCTGGCCGGCCCGCGCCATTATGCCGGTCATCAGGCGGTCGAGCCCTGGATCGGCGACGGCCGAACCCAGGCAACGCCCGCGGATATCCGTGCGGCCTTGTCCCTGCTGGTGGTCGGCTGCTTGCTGAATGGCGGCCTGGTGCTGGGCTTGTTTCTTCTCTATAGTGCCTCAGTTTTAAACTGAAGCACTATAGCTCCCCTGTGCGAACGAAAAATCTCCGATTTTTCAATGCTCAGGCGCCGCTCTGGCTTAAGAGTTTTTCAGCCTTTTTATTCAGTCAAAATGCGAAAAACTCTAAAGCCCCGCCGCGGCCAGCAGGGCATCGATGTTGAGATGGGCTTCCAGATGACGGGCCAGATTGTCCAGAACGGTGTTGACGCGGCTGCGATACCGCAGGTTGCTTTCGGTTCCCGGCCGCAACTGGGCCAGAAAGGCCTGGCGGAAGGCATCGGCGGCGAATAGGCCGTGTAAATAGCCTCCCATCACCAGGCCATCGGCGCTGATGGCGCCATCCGGGCGGCCGTTCAGGGTCAGAAAGGGCTGATTGCAATCCGGGCCCTCGGTCCGGCCCATATGCATCTCATAGCCGCTGACCGGATGGCCGCAACACTGCCCTTCGGTTTGACACAGAACCTTTTCACCGCTCATGACCGTTGCGACCTGCAAAAGACCCAGTCCCGGGGCGCTGCCCGGCGGGCCTTCGACGCCTTGGGGATCGGCAACGGTACTGCCCAGCATCTGATAGCCGGCGCAGAGCCCTAAGATTCGTCCGCCCCGGCGCAGATGGGCTGCCAGATCGATGTCCCAGCCCTGGTTGCGCAGAAATGCCAGATCGCCAAGGGTCGACTTCGAACCGGGCAGAATGATCAGATCAGCATCGCCCGGCAACGCCTGGCCAGGGGCGATAAAATCGAGACGCACCGAAGCTTCGGCGGCCAGAGGGTCGAAGTCATCGAAATTAGCGATCCGGGACAGCCTAGGGACGGCAATGCGGATGGGGGCCTGGTTCTTCGCGGCTCCCCCCAAAGCCATGGCATCTTCCGCCGGCAGTTGGCCGGCCTCGGCAAACCAGGGCAGGACCCCCTGACTTTGCCATCCGGTATGGTCGCTGATGATGCCCAAGGCCGGCGTGAAAAGGGCACTGTCGCCCCGGAATTTATTGATGATAAAGCCCTTGACGCGCTGCTGCTCGCTGCTGCTGAGCAGCGCATGCGTGCCGACGATTTGGGCCAGAACACCGCCCCGGTCGATATCGGCCACCAGCACCACCGGCAGGTCGGCGGCTTCGGCGAAACCCATATTGGCGATGTCGGCGGCGCGCAGATTGACCTCGGCGGCGCTGCCCGCCCCCTCGATCAGGACCAGATCGCGGCCCTCACCGATGATCGCCAGACTTTCCAGAGCCCGGGGCAGCAATTGCGCCTTCATTTTTTGATAATCGGCGGCGCGGGCCTGGCCGACGACGCGGCCTTGCACCACCAATTGAGCGCCGGTTTCACTCTCGGGCTTAAGCAGCACCGGGTTCATATGGCGGCTGGGCGCCAGACCGCAAGCTTCAGCCTGCAAAGCCTGAGCCCGGCCAATTTCGCCACCATCCAGGGTAACGGCGGCATTATTGGACATATTTTGCGGCTTGAACGGCGCCACATTCAGGCCCCGGTGGCGGGCCGCCCGACACAGTCCGGCCACCAGCAGCGACTTTCCCACATCCGAGCCGGTGCCCTGCAGCATCAGCCGGGCGGTGGGGCGGGGGCTCGGGTTAATGGGCAAGGGTTTCCCGCAGACGATCAGCCTGGGGATTGCTGGCAGCGCCTTCCAGCACGATTGCCCGTGACGAGAGATTCCGGCCATAATAGTCGGCGTTCCAGGATTCGCGCGGCGACAGCACTGCCCCTTCGAGCGAGATGCCGGCAAAAAGCCCGACCCCGGACAGGGAATAAGCCAACATATCGGCGCCTAGATTGCTGGTGGTGTCGGCACTGACCGCGGCGCCGACCAGCAAAACCGTGATACCGGCATCGGCGCCGATTTTGAACTGATTGTTCAGCAGCGCCGTCAGGCCGGCGTCACTCATCACCACAAACAGGATGGCCGAACTCTCCAGCCCCATTTGCAGACCGAAGCTGCCGCCTTCTAAGGTATAAAAGGCGGGATAGCCCCAGCTGCCATCCGGCTGACGGGCCAGCAAAACGCCATTGCCATATTGGCCACCGAAAATAAAGCCGGCCTTGTAAAGCGCCGGAACCACCAGCACCGCCCGGGCTTCCTTAAGGCGCTTTTGCAGGGTTTCCTGAAAGCTGGATTCGGTTTTCATGCGCTCGATGGTGGCGGTGGCCGAGTTGACGGTCTGGGCCTGATCGACCAGGGCCATCGCCGGCCGGCTGACCAGAGCACCGAAGAGAACGAGAAGAAAAAGGGCTTTGAGCGATTTCATCAAAACTCGACTCCGGGTTGGGCCTTCACGCCAGAGCGGAAGGGGTGCTTGACC
>DUZC01000216.1 GCA_013349735.1 Rhodospirillaceae bacterium | reverse complement strand
CGCCTGGGGTTTTTACCAAGCAAATGGTCATGCAGGCGCAAAAGTCGATCCAGCCGCGGCGGGTAAACAGAGCCGCCGATGGTTCGGCATAGGAAAGCCAGGACCCTTAGTGACAATTCAACTGGCGCATCCGCCAGCAGATTGGGTTCGAGCCAGGCAAAACCGGCATCCTCCAATGTCACACAGCGTGCCATCAATTCCGCCGCATCTTGCTCGAGAACCTGCCTTGCCAATCCCAGACGCCCTGCTGTTGCCGCTAGACGTTCTGAATTTAAACCTTCTGCCTGCAATTTTGGCATCAGCTGGCGCCAGCGAACCCGACTAAATCTTACGTCTTCATTAGAGGGATCTTCAATCCAGGACTGCCCCTCGGCCTTAAGGCCGGCCATCAACCTTGCCCGAGAAATCCCCAGAAGCGGCCGCAGCAAACGTCCGGCCTTGGTTACCGAAATCGGTGCCATCGCCGACAGTCCGTCCACTCCGCTTCCACGCCCCAAACGCAAGAGAAGGGTTTCCGCCTGGTCTTCCTGATGATGAGCCAGCAAGAGATGCAGCACTGCCTCTTGGGCGCACCAGTCGTTCAGCAACTCATAGCGGGCCAGACGGGCGGCCGCCTGCAAATCGGCGGCCGGTTTAGCTCCCTGCCAACACAATATTTTATGGGCGACACCCCGGGCCGCCAGCCAATCCCCCACCTGGGCTGCCTCGGCCGCTGCAGCGGCCCGCAGACCATGGTCGACGGTCAAAGCCGTCACACTGCCGCCCAGGCCCTGGGCCCAACTTGCGGCCAACAGGCATAATGCCATGCTGTCGGCCCCACCCGACACCGCCACTGCCAGCCGCGGCCTCTGCTCAAACGGCCCAAACGCCTGCATCAATCGGTTGAATTCGACCGCCGAAACCGGCGTTGAAGCCATTGACCGGCCTGTCAACAGCCAAGCTTCTGCTTTTCAGCGCTGCCCTGACGCTTAAGGTTATCGGCAGCATCGGGAAACTCGGTGCCAAAGCGATGAAGGGCGGCACAGGCTTCCTTCTTTTTGCCCAGACTGCTCATGGACAAACCAACTTTAAGCAGGCTCTCGCCAGCATGAACCGATTTGGGATATTTCCGATAGGCTTCCATAAAGGAAATCGCCGCCTGATCAAACTGTCCCTGCATGTAACTGATCTGGCCCTGCCAATAGACCGCATTTCCCGCCAGAGAATCTTGTGGGTTCTGGGCAACAAAGACCTGGAATGCCTTGGCCGAGGCTGCATAGTCGGCCTTTTTTAACAGGTCATAGGCCAAGTCATATTGTTCCTTCGGTGTTTTGTGCGCAGCAGCCGGTGCCGCCGCAACGGCCGCACTGCCGGCACCGCTGGGATGGGTCAGCACACCGCCAGTCGCGCCCGCCGCTGCCGCCGGGACGGCAGGGTCAGAGGACGGAGCATTTCCATTGGCCGGCGCCATCGCCGGTGCCAAACCGGTCTTTGTTTCCAGAGCACGGAAACGCAAGTCATTATCGGCCTGCATCCGATCAAGCTTAGAAGTCAGCTGGGCATCGGTAAAAGTCGCTTTCTCAAGGGCACCGGTCAATTCGCGAAGCTGAGCCTCAAGGGCCGACAACCGATCATCGAGACGCCCATAGGCATCACCGCTCAAATTTGCGCCTGCCGTCGCCCCCCCCGCAGAGGCGCCCCCCGACTGGCCCCGATAAAGTTGCTTTTGGACACCCGTCAGGTCCCGTTCCAGACGATCCAGTCGATCGACCAGACCGCTTGTATCGGATTGGGCAAAAGCCGGCATTTGAATGAATCCGGTCGTCAAGACCAGGATCAAAAACGCAAGACCGTGGTGTCGCACTTGGAATGCCTCTTGGGTTTTTTCGTTCCCCGACTCTAACAGGGCTATTAACCCCTGTCACGGTGACAGCGCGAGAGCTTCGGGAAGACGCAGGTAAAATTAAGGCGCCTGCCGATCCGCGGCAGGCGCCTCAATTCATACAGACATGCGATCAGACTGACGTCTGATTATTGCACGACGCCGACAGCGCGACGGTTCAGCTTCCAGAACTCTTCGCTGGAACCAAGAGCAGCCGGACGCTCCTTGCCATAGGAAATGGTCTTCAAACGGGAAGACTGCACACCCTGGGCAACCAGGAAGTCCTTTACCGCATTGGCGCGACGCTCGCCAAGAGCCAGGTTGTACTCGCGGGTGCCGCGCTCGTCAGCATGACCCTCGACCACCAACTGGTCACTCGGATACTTCTTCAGGAAGGCAACCCACTTGCCCAACTGATCCCGAGACTCAGTCGACAGACTGGCCTTATCGAAATCAAAGAACACGCGATCGCCAACATTCTTCACAAAATCGGCTTGGGAGCCGGGCGTAACAGCAACCGCACCGCCAGAAGCCGGACCGGAAGCGGAAGCCCCGCCCTTGCCAGCAGAATCATCGGTGCTGCAAGCGCCCAGAAGGGCCACGGCGGCAACCATGCACAGGTAACGCATCTTCATTTACTCATCTCCCCCTACTGAACAGGATGGATCTAAAAATTGGAGTGAAACTTCGCCGAAAGCCACCGTCGGTCCGATACGCTTCCCAATCTACAACGACGCCCGGACCCAGCGCAGCCCGAAAACTCCCTCTCGCGCACGAAATATACTTTCGATGCTCTAGGGAATCAAGGGGGACCACGCAGGATCTGAGCCATCGAGCGGCGTCACGATCTGGCGCTCGTTGTAACCGGTTAGATCGATGCTGTAAAGCTTAACGCTGCCCCCCCGTCCCGACGAGTCGGTTGCCGTCTGCCGCCAGAAGGCCAAAACCCGGCCATTCGGGGCCCAAGTAGGGGCCTCAACCAGGAATCCCTGGGCCAAAAGACGCTCGCCAGACCCATCCGGACGCATAACACCAATGAAAAATTCGCCACCCTTAAATTTGGTAAAGGCGATCAAATCGCCCCGCGGCGACCATACCGGCGTGGCATAACGGCCGTCACCGAAGCTGATTCGCTGCTGTGAACTGCCATCCGCATTCATCACATAAAGCTGCTGGGAGCCACTGCGGTCAGAATTAAACGTTATTTTACTGCCGTCCGGGGAATAGCTGGGCGAGGTATCGATATAGCTGTTGCTGGTAAGGCGTTGGGTATGGCGGGTCCGCAAATCCATCTCATAGAGATTGGTATTCCCGTCAATCGCCAGGCTCATCACGACCTTATTGCCGTCAGGCGAAAAACGCGGCGCGAAGGTCATGCCAGGAAAGTCGCCCAACAATTCACGACGACCATTGTCGAGATGCAGGATATAGACCCGCGGCTGATTACGAAAATAGGCCATATAGGTGACTTCCCGCTGATTCGGAGAAAACCGCGGGGTCAGCACCAACTCCTGTCCATCGGTAAGATACCGATGATTTTCGCCATCCTGGTCCATAATCGCCAGGCGCTTAATCCGCTTCAGCGCCGGACCACTTTCCGCCACATAGACAATTTGCGTATCAAAATAGCCATCTTCACCGGTAATGCGTTTGTAGATCGCATCGGCCACCATATGCGCGATGCGCCTTGCGCCCTGCGGGGTGGCATTATAGGCCTGACCGAGCATTTGATTTTCGGCAAAGACATCCCACAAGCGCAGTTCAACCCGCAAACGTCCATCCGGGGTCTGTTCAACACGACCCTGGACCAGCGCCTGCGCATTGATCGCCTTCCAGTCCGGGAAGCGAGGCTGCACCTGCAAAGACGAAACCGATTGAATGAAGGCCTTGGGATCGAT
>DUZC01000287.1 GCA_013349735.1 Rhodospirillaceae bacterium | reverse complement strand
CAAAAAAGCCGTGGGACCATGCGCGGTCGGCATCGGCAGCTGGTCGAATTTTGGCAAGACCGGAAATTCGGTATCGAGAACCCGGCCGCCGGCCCGGCTGGCCTTGGCGACCATTTCCGGCAAGCGATGATAGGTCTGCGGCCCCAGAACAATATCGACATAAGGGGCGCGGGCGATGATCTCGGCGCCCTCGGCCTGAGCGACACAGCCGGCGACAGCGATGACCAGACCGGCGCCTTCGGCACGCCGCTTCCCTTTTAAACGGCCAAGACGCCCTAATTCGGAAAAGACTTTCTCGGCGGCATGTTCGCGAATATGGCAGGTATTCAGGATGACCATATCGGCATCAGCCGCATCTTCTGCCGTCTGATAGCCCAGGGGCGCCAGAACCTCGGCCATGCGGGCCGAGTCATAGACGTTCATCTGGCATCCATAGGTCTTGATGAAAAGCTTTTTCAAGTTCGCCAAATCATAAAACGGGTCCGATCCATTTCTACCAACACCAGCATGTCCTACGCAGGCTCCATCCCCAATGCCCCGGGCGAACGACCATTATTGGCGGCGACAACACCGGCATCGATAACATCGTGACAATATTCGGCCAAGGCCTTGCGCGAGCCAAAATCCGCCAGACGGACCGGGGGATGGAAATGCACCTCGATGGTGGCGCGCCCCAACCCCAAGGCCATCCACAGATGGGGCACAAGTTCCATACCGCCATACCAGGCGAAGAAAGGCCGCAGACCACGGCCCATGGGCATGCCATCAAGACGGCTATAGGATAAAGATATGGGCTGGACCGGCAAATCGCCCGATTCAGCCACCGACAGCAAAGCGCTTTTGAACGGCAGGACCCGCAAACCATCGCTGCTGGTCCCTTCGGGAAACAGCACCAAGGATTCGCCCATTCGGCCAAGACGGGCCGCCATCTCGTCGCGTTGGCCCAAACTTTTGCGCGGCCGGCGGTCAACGAAGACGGTCCGGCCTAATTTGGCCATCAGCCCAAAGCCCGGCCATTGGCTGACTTCTTTTTTCGCCACGAAATAGGCCGACAGCAGACTGCCCAGCACAACGATGTCAAAATAGGAAATATGGTTAGCGACAAACAAAGTCGGCCGCACGGCCGAAGGCGTTCCTTTGACCTCGACCCGCAGGCCAACAGCAAGGATGACCGCCCGCCAGTAAACACTGGCCATTGTGCGACACATCCCCTTCAGTCCCAGCCCCAACATCAGCGCATAAATCGGGATCAAGGTCAGGGTCGCCAACAGGAAAGCCAGCAAGCGCAAACTGGCAGCCAGCGGATTATGCAGGCCGTTCATCCTCCGGCCTCGCGGCAGGCGCTTTCAGATATTTCGGTTGGCGGTGCGGTCATAATGGCGAAAATATTTGTCGGTAAGCAGTTCAGTTTTAACGATGATACAGACATCGGTGGTGTTGAACTGACGATCTATGACCGCGCCATCGCCGACAAAACCGCCAAGACGCAGATAGCCTTTGATCAGCGGGGGCACCGCAGCCAGAGCGCGGCGCGCATCCACGGCCTCTTTGGCCATCAGATCCATGGCATTATAGAGCCCAGGCAGCGCGCGCGGCCGCAAATCCGGCGGGGCTAAATGATAATGATACAAATAAGACAAAGGCACAGCCAAGGCTTGGGGATCGGTGCCCGGCAGGCTGGCACAGCCGAACATGACATCGATACCCTGGCTGAAGACATAGCCGGCAATCCCCCGCCATAAGAGTTGCATCGTCATCTTGGTCCGGTACCCGGCGTCAACGCAGGATCGGCCAAGTTCAAGCACCCGACCGGGAAAGCCGACAATCGGTGCCAGGTCATATTCATGGGCGGAATAGAAACCTTGGAATTTCGGATTTTCCCGGCGCTGCAGACGATAAGTCCCCACCACTGCGGCGTCCGTCTCGCCAAGCCGTTGATCAAGAACGAGAAGATGATCGCAAATATCGTCGAAATCATCAAAGTCCCGCTTGGTCGCGGCCATGTCGGCACTGGGCTGTGCGCCCATTTCTTCATAGAAAACCCGATAACGGAGCCGCTGCGCGGCTTCGATTTCCGCCCTGGTGACAGCCAGTCGAACGGTCAGACCGGCATCTCCTGAATCGTCAATCGGTTCGGCCTGCATTGTTTTTAAGCCCAGCGGATCGTCAATGCGGTTCTTGACCCTCGCCGGGAGCAAAGGGCACGGCGTAGAGTTCAAGACGATGACCGATGAGCTTATAGCCGAAACGGCGCGCGATCTCGCGCTGCAGCGCTTCAATTTCCGCGCTCTGAAATTCGATGACACGACCGCCATGAATATCGATCAGATGGTCGTGATGGGACTCGGGCGATTCCTCGTAACGGGCGCGACCATCCCCAAAATCATGACGCTCAAGAATATTTGATTCCTCAAATAAGCGAACCGTCCGATAAACCGTGGCGATACTGATATTGGGGTCCAGGGCCGAGGAGCGACGATAGACCTCCTCCACATCGGGATGATCAACCGCTTCTGACAGCACACGGGCGATGACCCGACGCTGCTCGGTCATTTTCATTCCCCGATCGATACACCGCTGTTCTATGCGCGATATCATTCCCGGGTTCTACTCGATAATTGGAACGATTTGCAACGGCAAAGAAAAAATACGCCGCAGCCCACCCCCCGAGGCCGCAGCGTATTCTTAATCTTGGCCAATAATATTACTGAACTGTCCGGCGCCGCTTGCGCGGCTTGGTGCCGAGACCGATCTTCTTGGCCAGCGAACTGCGGTGCTGCGCGTAATTGGGCGCAACCATCGGATAATCGGCCGACAAGCCCCAACGCTCACGATATTCTTCCGGAGACATATTGTAGGCAGTCTTGAGATGACGCTTCAGCATCTTTAACTTCTTGCCATCTTCCAGACAAATGATGTAGTCCGGAGTCACCGACTTTTTCACCGGAACCGCCGGCTGCGGGCGTTCCAGAATAACCGGAGCGGTTCCGACAGAAGCCAATGTGCGATAGACTTCCTGGATAAGCTGCGGCAGATCATGAACCGCGACTGAATTGTTGGCTACATGGGCAGCCACAATCTCGGTGGTCAGTGCCAGAAGTTCATTTTGATTGGATTGTTCTGTCATTGAAGGATGGCCTCTGATTACAGGATCGACTTGTGTATTAAAGGATCGATTTGCATATATAGTTTGTTCTTGACCCGATCGCAATATCCAATGTTGGTATTTCAGAAATTTGGTGTCTTCCGTGACTGAGAAAACAAATTATTACCTCGATATAACGGGAGAAATATGCCCTCTTACCTTTGTCAAGATCAGGCTTGTCATTGAAAAGATGCAATCTGGGTCAACGCTTGAAGTCAGACTTAAAGGAAGTGAGCCGCTTCGTAATATTCCGAGATCTGTTCAGGAATTGGGACACGCCATCCTTTTCTTTCAAACGGAACCAGGTGAAAGTCCTGATGGCGTTCATCGCCTGATTTTACGCAAAGCATAGCGGTCATTCCTCGAAGGCATTGGAGCAAGACACTGTTCAATCGTGAATTGTTCATGGCTATTCCTTGCTAGTAATAGCATCACTAATCACGACTAAATGTGAGCTGTATCACAAAAAATGCTCGTATTGCGTGTAAAACTATAAAAAACACAACTTTTTAGATTTTTTGTGCTGGGTCTGATGAATAGATTGCCGAAAAGGGCGCGCGACGCTTAGGGCTGACGCGGGATCAGGCTTGGGTCAATCAGCAGCAAACCTGGACGCTTCTAAAAACCCCTGGCATCGCAAAGAGAGAAATGATTCAATAAATCAATGCGTT
>DUZC01000171.1 GCA_013349735.1 Rhodospirillaceae bacterium | reverse complement strand
TTTTGGACGGCATTCAGGCGGAAATGACCCGATCCGGTGTCGATGTCGGTGAGGCGGAAGCGCCGCAGGAGTTGGTTGTCGAAGCCGCGTCCGCCGACCTAGGGGAGGCTCCGGCGCTGGATATTCTGCCTGAGGCTCTGGTGGATCCGGGCGTGGAACAGCCAAGCGCCTGAGGATAGGGCGCGTTGATGGTGGACTAAGGTGCAGGGCGGCGGCGAAATTTTGCCGCCGCCGTTCGTTTGATCCGAATTACAAGATGGAAGAGGAAGACCATGGCCGAGATTACAGCCTCGCTTGTCAAGGAACTGCGCGAGAAGACTGGCGCCGGGATGATGGATTGCAAAAAGGCCTTAGGCGAAACCGCCGGCAATCTTGAAGAAGCGGTCGATTGGCTGCGCAAAAAGGGCCTGGCGGCAGCGGCAAAAAAAGCCGGCCGGGTGGCCGCCGAAGGATTGGTCGCGGTTGTAGCGGAGGGCCCCCGAGGGGCCTTGGTTGAAGTCAATGCCGAAACGGATTTCGTTGCCCGCAACGAGCAGTTCCAGGCCTTTGTCAAAAGCGTCGGGACTCTGGCTTTGAATGCCGGCGAGGATGTCGCGGCCTTGAAGGCGGCCAAACTTCCAAATGGCAAATCGGTTGACGAGGAATTGACGGCGTTGATTGCAACCATCGGCGAGAATATGAATTTTCGCCGTGCCCATCGTCTGACTGTGTCGCAAGGTGTGGTCGCCAGTTACATGCACAATGCTACAGCCCCCGGACTGGGTAAGATTGGTGTTCTGGTCGCTCTTGAGTCTGCCGGCGATGCCGCAAAATTACAGGAACTTGGCAAGCAGATCGCTATGCATGTGGCGGCAGCCAGCCCCTTGTTCCTCGCCGTCGATGCGGTGGATAGCGCTTCATTGGAACGCGAACGGGCCGTGTTGACCGAACAGGCATCGGCGTCCGGAAAGCCAGCCGCTGTCATTGAAAAGATGGTCGAAGGCCGGATCCGCAAATATTATGAAGAAGTCGTGCTGCTCGAGCAGGTTTTTGTTATCGATGGTGAAACCAAAATTGCCAAAGTCGTGGAGAACGCTGCCAAGACCCTTGGACATCCCATCAAATTGGTTGGTTTTTGCCGTTGTGTGCTAGGCGAGGGGATCGAGCGCGAGCAAAAGGACTTTGCCGCTGAAGTGGCCGCCCAACTGGGCCGCTAGCGCCCTTTCGCCGGAGAAAGGGCGCGACAGCGTTTGGGAATGGTGTATCATCCCTGGCCGCTGGGTGGGGCGTTTCTGACAGCCCGGCGCTTTTGTTGTCTTTCGCCGAGGTCGGTCCATGCCCGAAGCGCCTAAATTCCGCCGCGTCCTCATTAAGGTATCGGGCGAAGGCCTGATGGGGCAGCGAGAGTATGGTCTTGATGGTTCCACCGTGGTGCGGATTGCCAATGAAATCCGCACCGTCGTGGAGCAAGGTGTCCAGGTTTGTCTGGTCATCGGCGGCGGCAACATCTTTCGTGGCATATCTGCCGCTTCGGCGGGAATGGAGCGAACCAGCGCCGATTATATGGGTATGCTGGCTACGGTGATAAATGCCTTGGCCATGCAGAACGCCTTGGAACGGATCGGTATGTCGACGCGGGTCCAATCAGCCATTCCCATGGCCATGGTTTGTGAGCCCTATATTCGACGCCGGGCCATCCGCCATATGGAAAAAGGCAGGATCGTCATTTTCGGTGCGGGCACCGGTAATCCCTTTTTCACCACCGATACGGCGGCTGCTTTGCGAGCGGTTGAGATGAACTGTGACGTTCTGGTTAAAGCGACCCAGGTCGATGGTGTTTACTCGGCTGATCCGCGCAAAGTCGCCGATGCGCAGCGCTATGAGCGGCTGACCTTTATGGATGTGTTATCCAACGATCTTCAGGTCATGGATGCCACGGCCATTGCTTTATGTCGTGAAAATAAACTGCCCATTCTTGTGTTCAACCTGCACGAGGAGGGCGCTTTTGCTAAAGTGGTGGCCGGCCATGGCCGTTTCACCATCATAGAAGAAGGAACAGGACCGTGTCGGTGAGCAATTATGCCGATCTCAAAAAAGATCTGAAAAGACGTATGGACAGTGCTGTCGAAGTCCTGAAAAAGGAGTTTGGCGGATTGCGGACGGGTCGGGCATCGGCCAGCTTGCTGGACCCGGTGGTCGTGGACGCCTATGGCAGTTCCATGCCGCTAAATCAGGTGGGCAATGTCAACGTTCCTGAACCCAGGATGATCACCGTTCAGGTTTGGGACAAGGGCATGGTCAAGGCTGTTGAGAAAGCCATTCGCGACGCCGGACTGGGCTTAAACCCGGCGGCGGATGGGCAGACTGTGCGGGTGCCGATTCCGCCCTTGAACGAGGAACGGCGGGTTGAATTGCAAAAAGTAGCCGGAAAATATGCCGAGCAGGCCAGAGTTTCCGTGCGTAATGTTCGTCGTGACGGCATGGATGGCTTGAAAAAGCTGGAGAAGGACGGACATATTTCTCAAGACGAACATCGGCAGCACGAAAAAGAAATTCAGGGCCTTACCGACGAGACCATCAAGCGGATCGACGAAGCTCTGGGCCATAAGGAAAAAGAGATCATTCAGGTTTGATGGGGCATGGAAGCGCTGAACACCCGCTCGGATTCTTTGCCGCCACCGATCCATGTCGCCATCATCATGGATGGCAACGGGCGTTGGGCTAAGCTGCGGGGACTGCCTCGAACGGCGGGACATAAGCGTGGCGCCGAAGCGGTGCGTGCGGCGGTAAAGGGCGCTTCAGAGCTGGGTATCGCTTATCTGACCCTGTTTGGCTTTTCGGCCGAGAATTGGAAGCGTCCGCCGACCGAGGTGCGGGATCTGATGGCTTTGCTTCGTTTGTATTTGCGAAGCGAAGTCAACGAACTGCACCGGAGTAACGTGCGTTTGATGGTTGTTGGCGACCGTTCAAAACTGGATCCGGATATTGTTACCCTCATCGAAGCGGCCGAACAAAAGACTGCGGCCAATCAAGGGCTGACTTTGGTTTTGGCCTTGAGTTACGGTGGTCGGCAGGAATTGGTTCTGGCGGCTCAGCGATTGGCTTCGGCGGTTTTGGCCGGCGCGTTATCGCCCGCCGACATCGACGAACAGGCTGTTCATCGTGAGTTATTTACCGCCGGATTACCCGATCCGGATCTTTTGATCCGGACCAGCGGCGAAAAGCGGATAAGTAATTTTCTCCTGTGGCAATGTGCCTATGCCGAGATGGTTTTTTTTGATGTGCTTTGGCCGGACTTTGCCAAATCTCACTTGGAAGAGGCTATTTTGGATTTCCATGGCCGACAGCGCCGCTATGGCGCCATAGGCTGATAGTGCTGGGCCAGCGCATTCTTTCCGCCTTGATATTGCTGCCGATCGCGCTGGCTGCAGTATGGTATGGGTCGTGGGGTTTTGCCTGTCTTGTCGGCTTGGCGGGTGTTTTGGCCGCATGGGAATGGACGCGGCTTTGTTTTGGACAGTGCGGTCGCGGCGGTTGGGTGCTGGGTGGGATGGCTGTCCTGGTGGCGTTGCTGGCGAGTTTTGCATCTGCCTTGGTTCTGCCGGTCGTATTTCTTGCGGCTTTTTTGGCGCCATTGGCGCAACAGGAAGAGGGGCGGTCCCCGGTTTGGATGGTTTCCGGCGCCTTTTATATTGGTCTTCCCGTGGCTGCGCTGACCTGGGTGCGCGGACTTGACCAGGGCCATACGACGCTTTGGCTTTTGCTTGTGGTGTGGGCCACTGATATTTTTGCCTATGCGGCCGGGCGCCTTATTGGCGGGCCAAAATTAATGCCACGGGTAA
>DUZC01000137.1 GCA_013349735.1 Rhodospirillaceae bacterium | reverse complement strand
TTCCTGATGGTCAGCAAGATCCCGACTTTTTCCGGAAAAAGATCCCGCATTCCGAATAAATGGGTCCTGCCGGTGCTGCTCTTGGTGGGCGTCCTGGCGGCGTTTCTGGTGACCGACCCCTGGGGCACCATTACCACCATCACGGTGCTTTATGGCGCCAGCATCCCCTTCAGCATCCGTTCTTTCACGCAGTTGCGCGCCAAAGCGGCGGCGCTGCGGACGGAATTGGCCGTCGATCCCGCCGCGTCCCCGGCGGCCACCAACCCGCCTGGAGAGAATAGTTGATTTGTCCGGTCCGAATTGCTGCCAATTTGCAACAGTGTCTCTGAAAAGGCGCGCCGACCTGGGTCGAGTCCGCCAGAGCCATTGAGATTCCGCACCGTTAAGGTTAAATATCAGGCAAGAAGTGAGCTTCTATTCCGCATTTACACCACATCCATGAAGGTTATCTGAACCATGCGTATATTTCCTGCACTCATAGTCGCCGGCGTCATCGGTGGCGCCGCTTCTGTTGCCATGGCCGAAACCAACGGTCCTTATATCGGTGCCGAAGCCGGCCTCAATATCGCCCCGAAGGTTAGCTTCAGCGACTCTGCCAAGACCTGGAGAGACACGCAGAAGGCCGGCTATGCGATCCTTGGGCAGCTGGGTTATGGCTTCGGACAGACCCGCCTGGAAGGCGAAATCGGCTGGCGTGCCAATGACATCAATAAAGTCACGGCGGTAACCACCGGTTCCGGTTCGGGCAGCCTGGATGCCGTCAGCATCATGGCCAACCTCTATTATGATTTCCCCACCGGCAGTGCCCTGGTGCCTTATCTGGGCGTCGGCATCGGCGGTGTCGATGTGAACGGCAACAGCATTCGGCTGGGCTCCACCACCTTCACCAATGATGATCAAATGGTCTTCGGTTATCAGGGAATCGCTGGCGTTTCCTATGCCTTGAATGATTGCCTGTCCCTGAAAGCCGATTACCGTTATCTGCGCACCACCGAAGCGTCGATGAAGGAAGATCCAAGCTGGGGTACCAACAGTGGCAAGGGCGCTTATGCCGCGCACAGCCTGATGCTTGGCTTCACCTACAAATTTGGCGTCGAAAAGCCGATGGTCGTCCCCGTGGCGGCGCCGGCTCCGGTCGAGCCGCCCAAGCCGGTTGCCGCACCGATTGCCAAGAATTTCATGGTGTTCTTCGACTTTGATAAGACCGCCATCACGGCGGATGCCGCCAAAATCATCATGGCCGCCGCCGAACAGGCCAAGACCAGCAAAGCCACGGCCATTCACCTGACCGGCCATACCGATGCCGCCGGCACCGCGCCTTACAATCAAGCCCTGTCGCTGCATCGTGCCGAAGCTGTCAAGGCGGCCCTGGTTAAGCTGGGGATCCCCGCCGCCGAAATTTCGGTTGTCGGCAAAGGCAAGGGCGAGCAGCTGGTGCAGACCAAGGATGGCGTCCGCGAACCGCAAAATCGCCGGGTGCAGATCGTTCTGGAATAGCATCCGCTCTTTTCTTGAACTAAGGATGGCGGCAGACTTCGGTCTGCCGCCATTTTTCTTGGATTGTCGTCCTTGGCCTATCTCGTCAAAGAAATCTTTTATAGCTTGCAGGGTGAAGGGGTTCAGGCAGGACGACCGGCGGTGTTCTGCCGCTTTGCCGGCTGTAATTTATGGTCTGGTCGGGAAGAGGATCGTTCCCGGGCGGTCTGCCAATTCTGCGATACCGATTTTGTCGGAGCCGACGCCGGACGTTTTGATGACCCCCAAACTCTGGCCCAGGCCCTGGCTGATCTTTGGCCAAAACAGAGCCACGACCATCGTCTGGTCATCTGCACCGGCGGCGAGCCGCTGCTGCAACTCGACGAACCTCTGACCACCGCCCTGCACAAGCAAGGCTTTAGGATTGCCGTCGAAACCAATGGCACGGTCTTGCGCCCGCCCGGCATCGATTGGCTCTGTGTCAGCCCGAAAGCGGGTGCGCCGCTCTTGCTGAACAGCGGTGATGAACTCAAACTCGTCTACCCCCAGGCGGGCGCCCTGCCCCCAGCCTATGCCAAACTGGCCTTTGACCATTTTCTGCTCCAACCGATGGATGGTCCGGCGCAAACTGCCAATATCCAGGCGGCCGTCACTTATTGCCTGGAAAATCCGCAGTGGCGTCTCAGCCTGCAAACGCATAAGGTCTTGGGCCTTCGTTGATATTGGGACAATTCAGGACATGACCAGCTACCGGGTCGCACGGCAGATTGCCATTGATGCGGGCCATCGTGTGATGACCCATGGCTCGAAATGCCAGCATTTGCACGGGCATCGTTACAGCATTGAAGCCATTTGTCAGGCGGAGCATCTGCAACAAGATGGCGAACAATCGGACATGGTGCTGGATTTCGGCTTTCTGAAAGAGGAAATGCTGGCCGTCATTGATGCGGCTTGTGACCATGGCTTCCTTGCCCATCTGGCCGACTCGGATTTATTGGCCATGTTTTGTCCGGATACGGAACGCCTGGCCGCCTGGATTGACGGCATCCGGGCCCGCGTCGAGACGGACGGTTATTGCCTGACCACCGACACCCGACTGGAAACCCGGCTCTATGTTTTGGCGGTTAATCCCACCGCGGAACAATTGAGCCGACACTGGTTCCATCGTCTGCAACCGCGGGTTCAGGCCCGCAGCGGCGGGATGGCCCGTCTGGTTGAATTGGTGGTCTGGGAAACGCCAAATTGCCGCGCCAGCTACGGGGAACCGTGACCGATCTGCCTATCGAAAGCGCCTTGCCGGACTTGCTGGATCACCTGACCCGGACAAATGCTGCCGTCCTGCAAGCCCCACCGGGTGCTGGCAAGACCACGCGCGTGCCCCTGGCGCTGTTGCCGCAAAGCTGGGTTGAAGGACGCCGGATCATCATGCTTGAGCCCAGGCGGCTGGCGGCGCGGGCCGCAGCACGGCGCATGGCCTCGATGCTTGGCGAACAAATAGGGGAAACCGTCGGCTACCGTATCCGACAGGAACAAAAAATTGGCCCGCAAACCCGCATCGAAGTGGTTACCGAAGCCATTCTGACGCGCATGATCCAGGACGATCCCGGGCTCGAGGGGGTCGCCGCCGTCCTTTTCGACGAATTCCATGAACGGAACCTGAATGCCGATCTGGGTTTGGCGCTTTGCCTGGAAACCCAAGGCAGCCTGCGTCCGGATCTTCGCCTTTTGGTCATGTCGGCAACCCTTGACGGGGGTGCGGTGTCCCAATTGCTGGGCAACGCCCCCATCGTAACCTGCGAGGGACGGGCTTATCCGGTGGATATCCGCTGGAGCGAACGCCCGCTGCCCGGACGCTTCATTGACGGGGTAAGCGCTCTGATTTTTCGGGCTCTGGCAGAAAACCCCGACGGAGACCTGCTGGTCTTTCTGCCCGGTCAAAGCGAGATCCGCCGCGTTCAGGCTCGGTTGGCGGAACAGCGCCCCGATCTTTTGCTGGCGCCGCTCTATGGCGCTCTGTCGCAACAGGAACAGGATCTGGCGCTGCAACCCCATCCCACACGCCGCCGCGTCGTTCTCGCCACCGCGATCGCCGAGACGAGCCTGACCATCGAAGGCGTAAAACTGGTCGTCGATGGCGGGCTGATGCGGGTTTCCCGGTTCGATCCCGGCGGCGGCATGGGCCGCCTGGTGACCCTGCCGGTGGCCAAATCCGCCGCCGAGCAAAGACGCGGTCGCGCCGGCCGATTGGGACCGGGATTTTGCTACCGCTTGTGGAGCGAGGCCGAGCACCGGGCTCTACCCGCTTTTGCCGCCCCGGAGATCAGGGAAGCCGATCTGGCGCCGCT
>DUZC01000248.1 GCA_013349735.1 Rhodospirillaceae bacterium | reverse complement strand
TCCAAAAGTGACAAGCCATCCCGCACCGATCCATCGGCGGCGCGACAGATCAGGGTCATGGCCGCCGGATCCACGCTTGCCCCTTCTTTCTCGACGATCATGTTGAAATGTTTGCTCAAAACTTCGGTATCCACCCGGCGCAAATCGAATCTCTGGCAGCGCGACAAAACCGTCACCGGGATTTTGCGGATTTCGGTGGTGGCAAAAATGAATTTCACATGTTCCGGTGGTTCTTCCAGCGTCTTCAGCAGCGCATTAAAAGCCGGCGTCGACAACATGTGAACTTCGTCGATGATGTAGATCTTGAAGCGGGCGCTGGTGGGCCGATAGCGCACACCATCAATCAATTCCCGGATATCATTGACGCCGGTCCGGGAGGCCGCGTCCATTTCCAGCACATCAACATGACGATCCTCACCGATCGCCCGGCAATGTTCACATAGCCCACAAGGTTCGACGGTTGGCCCGCCCTTGCCGTCGGCGCCAATGCAATTAAGCGCACGGGCAATAATTCTGGCTGTGGTTGTTTTTCCGACGCCGCGCACACCGGTCAAGACAAAGGCATGGGCCAGACGTTTGGTCTCGATGGCGTTGCTGAGGGTCCGCACCAGCGCGTCCTGGCCGATCAGACCGGCAAAGTCGGTCGGCCGGTATTTTCGCGCTAGCACACGGTAGGGGATAACAGAAGAAGGTTCGCTCATTGGCCCGAATGCTTTGGCGGGCGTTGCCGATAGGTGGGAAACTGGTCGGCGACCCGGGCCGAAAATCGTTACGGCTGCTTCCTTCCGGACCTGACCGGGTTGGCGACGGGCCCGTCCGCCGCCAGTCTCCCGGCGGGGAGTATATCAGCCCCATACCCGAAAAAGGCAAGGGTGAAACTTGTGCTCGACAAATCAACCGGCATATTATGGCTTTAATCGCTAAAAACAGAAAAGATCCAGATAAGTGAGTGGAAATGGCCAGGCCAAAGAGGACCTCTGCTTCAGCGGATGAGGGGGCAACCAGCAAAAGGCAAAGTATTTTAGCGGCGGCCCGCCAGATTTTTCTTGAAAATGGCTATGGCAAAGCCAGCATGGACGCCGTCGCCGCCCGTGCCGCCGTCTCCAAAGCCACCATTTATGCCCATTTTTCCAGCAAGCGGGTCCTTTTCGAAGCCATCATCGGGCAACGCTGCGAAGCTATTTTCGCGCCGATCGGCCTTCCTGAGAACATCACCGATGGCCGCCAGGCTTTATTGCATCTGGCGACACATTTTCTGACCCAGATCCTCGCTCCCGAGGCAATTTCTATCCATAGGGTGGTTGTCGGGGAGTCGCCGCATCTTCCTGAGGTCGGTGAAGCTTTTTATGCCGCTGGCCCGGCCGTCGCCCATCAGCGGGTCGCCCGCCTGTTCGGCGAACTCGGCCGGTTGGGATATCTGGCCCTGCCCGAGGCCCAAATTCCGGTCATCACGGATTTGTTTTTAGCAATGCTGAAGGGCGATATTCATACGCGCGCCCTGCTCAACCTGCCGCCTGGCCATCGGACAGTTCAAACCATGGCCGAGGCGGCTGTCGATCTGGTTTTGGCGCGTTACCGCGCGGGCAATAATTAGCTTACGAACAGCTAATGTAATTAGCAAAACATAACGAAAGGATTCAGACGAAGTTCTTCAATTCTTCGCATCTTCAATGCATAGCTGTTGCCGGAAACCGTTCCAGACAGCAGCAATTCATTTTCGATATCCTGAACCCGACGAACCAGAGCTCCTTCGAGAGCCGAGGCAATTGTTGAAATAATACGCATATTGTCTCCAATGCTTCATGTTGCACTGCAGCAAATATAGCGCGTTTCCCCGCAGCGAGTCGTGCATTCTGCGTCTGGCTGCCCTGCAAGCCCCGGGATTGAAGAAAGGGACATTAAGAATATGCGGCTATCCCGGCTGCGAAACGCTCAATTCGGCAGCCAGACTGGCTTTTTTACGGTAAGGATGGGCCGGGTAGACCCCAAGAATGCGCACTTCCCGGGAAAAGAAATCAAGTTCCTCGAGCGCCAGGCGCAGACTGGTATCGTCAGGGTGCCCTTCAACATCGGCATAAAATTGCGTCGCCGCGAAGCTGCCCCCCACCTGATAGGACTCAAGCTTGGTCATGTTGACGCTATTGGTGGCAAAGCCCCCAAGTGCTTTGTATAAGGCCGCCGGCACATTGCGGACACGAAAGACAAAGCTGGTGATACAGGGCCCCTGCCGCGGGTCGATTTCAACGGCCTCGCGGGCCATCACCAAAAAACGGGTGGTGTTGTGCTCGGCGTCTTCAATATTGGCCGCGATGCTTTTCAACCCATAGATCCGTCCGGCCAGTTCCGAGGCGATGGCGGCCTGGGACCGATCGCCCCGGGCGGCGATCTCGGCGGCGGCACCCGCGGTGTCTCCGGCCACCACCGGCTTCAGCCCATGGGCGCGAAGAAAATCTCGGCATTGGCCAAGGGCATGCACATGGCTGCGAACCACACGAATGTCGCTGAGACTGCTGCCCTCGATGGCCAATAAATGATGGTTCACCCGGGCAAAAAATTCGCCGATGATGTGCAGTCGCGAGGCCGGCATCAGATGATGAATATCGGCGACGCGCCCGGCCACCGAATTCTCGATAGGAATCATCGCCAATTGTGCTTTGCCCTCATTGACCGCCGCGAAGGCATCCTCGAAGGCCGCGCAGGGCAAGGGTGTCAAAGCCGGAAAGGCGATGGTGCAGGCCAGATGCGAATAAGCGCCCGGTTCACCCTGGAACGCGATGCTCTGTGCTGCGATAAAACGGTCAGCCATGCCCAAACCTTAAAGCCGGTGAAGAGGAACCAATCAACATGGACAGATTGGGAAAGCTCTATAAACTCTCGAAGGCGTAACCATATATCGGCGGGAGCGGCTGTGGAACCCCCTTCGCCCCGTTTTTGTCGGCTTGCCGTCCTTCCTCCCAAGGCATAGGAAGAAGCGGCAAGTCATTCACACTCTCTGACGAGGAGCCAAGATGGGCATCACCCTTCAGAAAATTTCCGGAGCCATTTTGCTGGCTCTGATTCTGGTCGTTGGCCTTAATCTGGTGGTGGACAGCATCATGCCGCCGCCACCGCCGCGCGAACCACCTAAAGCGGTGGCGCCGGCCGCCAAAACCGCGAAGTCCCAACCCGCGGCGGCGGCTGCCGCCCCGGCTCCGGAATTGCCTTTACCACAGCGTCTGGCGAAGGCCGATGCGGCAAAAGGCATGACGGTTGCCAAGAAATGCGCCTCCTGCCATGTCTTCAATGAAGGCGGGGGGTCAAAGGTTGGCCCCAATCTGTATGCCGTCGTCGGGCGGCCCAAAGCCAAATTTCCCGGCTTTGCCTATTCCGAAGTCTTGAAGGCGCAAGGTGGGGCCTGGAATGACCTGGATCTTGACCTCTTTTTGACCAAACCCGGCGCTTACGCTCCCGGAACGAAAATGGGGTTTGCCGGCTTGCCCGACGGGCAAGAGAGGGCCGATGTCATCGCCTATTTGCGCTCGATAAGCCCGGACGCCCCGGCCTTGTCAAAATAAGGGGGGCAAATCATGCCCCCCCGTCCCGCCCAATCCGCCTGTCCTGCCGAGGCTATTGGACTGGCCCTTGATCTGGCCGAGGCCGCCGGAAGCGTTATTCGCGGCTATTTCCGCACCCCGGTCGCCGTTGAAGACAAGGCGGATACCAGTCCGGTGACCATCGCCGACCGGCAGGCCGAGGCGGTGATGCGCCAAATAATCAATCAGGCGATGCCTGATCACGGCATTCTGGGGGAAGAATTCGGCCCGGAAAAAACCGAAGCGGAGTGGGTCTGGGTGCTGGACCCGGTTGACGGAACCAAAGCCT
>DUZC01000227.1 GCA_013349735.1 Rhodospirillaceae bacterium | reverse complement strand
GAAGGATTTGCCGCCACCGCCACCAGACAGGGCACGCCACCACCCTTGGCGAACTCGCCGCGCACGGTATGGCCGGGGCCCTTGGGCGCCACCATGAAGACATCAAGATCGGGACGCGGCTCAATCAATTTGAAATGAATATTAAGGCCATGGGCGAAAGCCAACGCCGCGCCATGCTTCATATTGTCTTTCAGATCATTGAGATAAAGCTCGGCTTGCAGTTCGTCCGGGGTCAGAATCATGACGATATCCGCCCATTTGGCGGCATCCGCCGGCGACATCACCTTCAAGCCTTCCCCTTCGGCCTTTTTGACCGTGGCTGAACCGGGGCGCAACGCCACCGCCACCTCTTTGACCCCGGAATCCCGCAGGTTCAGCACATGGGCATGCCCCTGGCTGCCATAGCCAACCACCGCGATTTTCTTACCCTTTACCAGATTGACGTCGGCATCCCGATCGTAATAGACGCGCATTCTTTACCCTTTCTGCACAAACAAAGCTTTAAATCGGCTGAGGACCACGGGCGATCGCCACCACACCGGTGCGCGACACGTCAACCAGACCCAACGGTTCCATCAGACGGATGAAGGCGTCCAGCTTGTCTGTGGCCCCGACAATTTCAAAAACGAAGGATTCATTGGTGGAATCAACGGCGCGCGCCCGAAAAATATCGGCAATGCGCAAGCTTTCCACACGCTTCTCGCCGCTGGCGGCCACCTTGACCAAAGCCAGTTCCCGCGACACCGACGGCCCTTCAATGGTCAAATCCGAGACTTTATGCACCGGGACCAGACGGCTCAACTGCGCCTTGATCTGCTCGATGATCATCATCGTGCCCGAGGTCACAATGGTAATCCGCGACAGTTGCTCGCGGGGGTTTACCTCGGCCACCGTCAGGCTTTCGATATTATAGCCGCGACCCGAGAACAGGCCGATGACCCTTGCCAACACGCCCGCCTCGTTATCCACCAGGATGGCGATGATATGGCGGCGAATCTCATTATTCTGCTGGACCACGTTCCGCCTCCTTTACACCAGGACCATGCCGTCTTCGGAGACCGGCTTTTGCGCCTCGTCCTCCGGACCCAGCAACATTTCGTTATGGGCCGCCCCCGATGGGATCATCGGGAAGCAGTTTTCAGCCTGATCCACCCGGCAATCGACGATGACCGGCCGGTCAACCGCGATCATTTCGTTAATCACGCCATCCAATTCGCTGACCTTTTCCGCCTTCAGCCCGACAGCTCCGTAGGCCTCGGCCAATTTGGCGAAATCGGGAAGGGCTTCGCTATAGCTTTCGGAATAGCGGCCACCATGCAGCAATTCCTGCCATTGCCGAACCATGCCCATATATTGATTATTAAGGATAAAAATCTTCACCGGCAGCCGATATTGGGCGATGGTGGACATCTCTTGGATATTCATCTGGATCGACGCTTCCCCAGCGATATCGATGACCAGCGACCCCGGATGCGCGATCTGCACACCCATGGCGGCGGGCAAGCCATAGCCCATCGTGCCCAGACCGCCCGAGGTCATCCAACGGCAAGGCTCTTCGAATTTGAAGAACTGCGCCGCCCACATCTGGTGCTGGCCGACCTCGGTGGTGATATAGGTATCACGTCCACGGGTCAGTTCATAAAGACGCTGAATGGCATATTGCGGCTTAATGACCTTATCCGTCGCGGTATAGCGTAGACAGTCGCGCGCCCGCCAGCGTTCGATCTGAGCCCACCAGCTCTTTAAAGCCGCCTCATCCGCTTTGAGCTGTTTGGCCTTCCAGCCGGCAATCAGATCCTCAAGGACATTCTGGACGTCCCCTACGACCGGCACATCCACCGCGACATTTTTATTAATCGAAGAGGGATCGATGTCGATATGGATTTTCTTGGCAGTCGGCGCGAACGCATTTAATCGCCCGGTGACCCGATCGTCGAAACGGGCGCCGACGCAGATCATCACATCGCAGCCATGCATGGCCAGATTGGCCTCGTAGGTTCCGTGCATGCCGACCATGCCCAAAGATTGCGGGTCGGACCCTGGAAAACCACCCAGCCCCATCAAGGTCTGCGTGCAGGGGAACCCCGTGGTATGAACCAATTGGGTCAGCAGCTGACAGGCTTTGACGCCCGAATTAACCACCCCGCCGCCGGTATAGAAAATCGGACGCTTGGCTTTGCCCATCAGGGCCAGCGCCGCCTCGATAGAGCTTGCCTCGGCCTTGACCCTGGGTTTGTAGGTCTTGTGCTCGACCTTCGCCGGGCCAAGATAGGCCCCCCGCCCGACCAGAACATCCTTGGGCAAATCAATCACCACCGGACCCGGGCGACCGGTGCGGGCAACGTAAAAAGCCTCGTGCAGCACGCGGGCCACCATATTCACGTCCTTGACCAGATAATTATGCTTGGTGCAGGGCCGCGTAATCCCAGTGGTGTCCGCCTCCTGGAAGGCGTCGTTGCCAATCAGATGGGTGGGAACCTGACCGGTCAGGCAAACAATCGGTACCGAATCACAGAGGGCATCCAGCAGTCCGGTGACCGCATTGGTCGCCCCCGGGCCCGACGTCACCAGCACCACACCCACCTTGCCGGTAGAGCGGGCATATCCCTCGGCTGCATGAACCGCGGCCTGCTCATGCCGAACCAGAATATGGCGCAGACGGTTCTGCTTGAAGATTTCGTCATAGAGCGGCAGGACGGCACCACCAGGATAGCCGAAAATCACTTCGACACCCTGATCCACCAGGGCCTTGAGGACCATTTCCGCACCGGTCATCATTTCCTGGGTCATTCTTTCTCGTCCTTTCTGCTCTATTTCCTGCCGATCCGAACCACAAGCCGACATACCGGGTCCCGGCCAAAGCAGGCAAACTAGACTCTCAGCCTGCGCCGGTCAACAGAAACTGACGAATAATCGAAAAGATTTCTGGCAAAAATCTTTCTGAAAATTGCGTAGGTTGCACCTGCGCAGAAGGCATTTGATGGCGAAACCACGTGCCTTGTCGCTTGGCATAATTGCGGGTTGCCTGTTGGGCCAGACTTGTCGCCCGCGCCAGATCGATTTCTCCGGCAAGATGCCGGCCAAGCTCGGACACGCCCAGGGCTTTTAGGATTGGCAGACCGGCCGGCAGAGCGAGGCTCTGCAAAAAGCGAACCTCGTCCAAGGCCCCCTGGCGCAGCATGGTAAGAAAACGCGCATCACAGGCCGGATAAAGTTGCCCGGCCGGCGGCACCAGAGTGATGGACAGGAAATCCGCCTTAACCGGCGGCTGGGCCGGCTGGGCCTGCCATTCGGCTAAAGAGCGGCCTGTCGCGTCCAGGACCTCCCAGGCTCGCATCAAACGCTGGCTGTTCCCTGGATCAAGGCGGGCGGCCATAACCGGATCGCGCTCGGCCAGGGCCGCATGAAAGGCTTGATTGCCCAATTGGCTGAACAGAGCGCGGGTCGCCCGTCGAACCGCCTCGGCAATCTCAGGGATAGGCGACAATCCCTCGGTCAGAGCTTTGATATAAAGGCCGGTCCCGCCCACCACGACGGGAAGCTGCCCGGCCTGCCAGACCGCTTCACAGGCCTCGACAGCCAGGCTTTGCCAGCGTCCTGCCGAACAGACATCGGTTGGTTCAAGCAGGCCGTAAAGACGGTGCGGCACCAAGGCCTGATCCTGGGCCTCGGGTTGATTGGTCAGAATCGGCAAGGTCTTATAGACCTGCATCGAGTCGGCATTCAGGATCACACCATCGAATTCCCTGGCCACTGCCAGGGCGAGGGCGGACTTGCCGGACGCCGTAGGACCGCCGATGACGACGGCCGGACGCTTCAATGCCAGTCCAAAGGATAAGAGACCATACCATCCGCCAGTTTGGGTTCGAACCA
>DUZC01000294.1 GCA_013349735.1 Rhodospirillaceae bacterium | reverse complement strand
CGGCTGTCGCCCTTAACGGCGTGCGGCGTTTTCAAAATCGCCGTCGCATCAACGGGCGCACGGTCATGGCACTTCAAGCAGGTCGCCACTTCGTCGGGACCACCAGCAGGCTCGGCGGCCTGCAGGGTGTTCGCACACAACGTCATGGCGAAACCGGATAACAGTCCGATCACCAGTTTTCTAAGAATCATCGTTCATTCCCCCTGTCTGACTCTGCAGAGTTCAGGTTCACATGCAAAAGGCCGTACAGCCCGCAGGCCTGTCCCGCCAATGGTTTAGGCTTATGCACGAGCCGGCAGCCCGTCGGTAGGACCACAGGGGCTTTGTTTTATAATACCAGTCACATTCCTGACGTGCTGTTGCAGAAATATCGCAAATTTCAACGGAATCAAGGCGATAATGTTACAGGATGTAACGATGGGGCGCCTTAGGCAAGAAATGGAACGTTAACCACGAAGCCACGAGGGCAAGAAGGATTTGGAAGAAAAATGCTTATTCCTCATTCCTTCTTGGCTTTGTGTCTTCGTGGTTAATCTTGCCGCGTGGTTAACCTTGCTTTTATTGCAACGCACAAAAAAGGGGCGGCCCGAAGGCCGCCCCAAAGATTTGGTACCTTAGGATTAAGGCTTAGAACTTCACCTTCAATGCCGCCGCAACAACATGAATGTTGTAGCTGGGGTTGGCATCGCCGGTCAGCAGGTCGCTGTAATAAGCCGCCTGATTAACCGCGGTCTGGTAGTCAGAGTTCAGCAGACGCTCCCAGGTATAACCCATCCAGAGCGACATGCTCGGGGTGAAGCTATATTCCCCATGCAGCTTCAGGCTGTTCAGGGTGTTGGTCACATTGGGAATCGGCTGGTAAGTCCAGGCGAAGGCATTGTACGGAGTCATCCCCGCCAGAGTGGTGGCAGCGATATTGTCCGCATAGGCCCAGGAAATGTCGCCGCGGGACAGGTTGTAGTCAAAGCCGATCTTCAGCACGTCTTTGATTGGAACCCATTCCAGATTCACGCCAACGGTATGGGTGCCGTCAGAGTTGGTCTGACCCCAGCTGGTCCCACTTTGAACCGCGGTATAGCCGGCCGCGCAGGCGATCACGCCAGCCGCTGTCGGATTGGCCGCACTGTTCTGCACGCCCGCCACGGTACCATTGGTGCCATTGCTTTGGCAGATGGTGCCGAAAGGCGAGTGCATATGATACTGCGCTTCCTGGTAATTATAGTACAGGTTGGCGCTGACCGAGTCGCTGGGACGATAGGTAACCTGCGGACCAGCAGAAGCCCGCTTGTCCCAATCCATACCTTCAACCGTCAGGCGCGGATAGTTTTCGTTAACATATTGACCGTTGACGCCCAGGCTGACCTGCCGGTTGACCGCCAGCATGACATTGCCTTTGACCAGATCCGAGGTGCGCTGCGCCTCGAACCAGGCCCCGGCCTGATTATTGGCGGCATAATAGGCGTTCTGTTCCAACACGACATTCGGCGTGCCGGTGTTCAGATGACCCACCGTCCGGTTGCCATGCTCATAGGACAGATTGCCGAAAAGATTGTCGGCCATCCGCGTATTCAACCGGGCCGACAAAGTGCCTTCCTGGCTGTGATCATCCATCATGTACTGACGATCGATGACCTGCATCGCATAGCCTAAACCGACCCGGGTTCCCGGCATGACGGTATATCCGGCATCCAGGCTGGCCTTCTGCTTGGTCCAGGCCCAGGGAATGGTGCAGGCGTCTTCGCTGGCACCCAGGCAAGTCGCCGGGGCCGTCGTGCCGGCCGGATAGGCGCTGTTATCCACCGCACTGCCGCTGGTATACAGAGGTGTACGGGCTTCCTCGTTCTGATAGGTGTTCAGCGTATAGGCTGCTTTCAGATCGAGATGGGCCAATGGCCGTGAGGTAATCGTCACATTGCCATTCATCACCTTGGCCATGGCATTCCAGCGATCGCTGGCGCCAAAGCCAATCGGCTTGGCGATATCAATCGCCTGCGCCGCCGTAATTGCCGAGTTCGGATTGTTCTGGAAACCCGGCAGCTGGTTATTGGCCATCTGCAGGGCATATTGGAAGGTGCCGGCAACCGTGGTGTTGGCCGGAAGGTTATAAGCAACATCGGCGGTCACCGCATGTTGCGAATTGCTGGCCGGCAGCGACCAGCTGCTGCTGGTGGCCAGATTGGACTGGGTGGCAAGCGAAGCCGGGCCCAATGGCGAGAACGGGTTCACGTCATTGAAAGCGATATTGCTGTTGGCAAAGTTGGAATAGCTGTACAGCAGTTCGCCCTGCAGATTGCCGCCTTTATACTTAATTTTGGCGTCATAGCGGTCGGTATCATAATCGATCGGCTGCGGGAAATAGACCAGGGCGCCATAGGCCGAAGTCGAAGTCCCGGGCTTGGTCGAGGCCAACACCGCCGTGGTGGCGCTGGCTGCCGTGCTGCCACCGATGCCGGTGGTGCCACCGCCATAGAAGGTGGTGGCCGGGTAGGCAACGCCATTGATCACTGGATTAAGAGCACTGACCGGATAGACATTGCTGGTGGTGCCACCAACCGACAGTGACTGCTCCATGGTGCCTTGCTTATGCTCGTGGAAGAGCGTGCCCGACACTTCGAAGCCATTGCCCAGATTATATTTGCCGGTTGCGGTGAAGCGGTCGCGGCGGGTTTTCACGTCGTCGATCGATTCCGGAAGGGTATAAGCCTTCCAGGATTGGGTCGCCCCTGCGGTGATGCCGGGGATCAGCGCGCCGGTTCCATCCTGCTTATAGATGGTATGGAAGCTGTCGGACTGGAAATAGGTGATGGCGTCATAATTGAACGCCGCCCCCCATTGACCCTGATTGCCGACCTTAATCCCCAAGGCCGCTTCCGGCGCCAGTTCATGACTGCCGATATTCAGGTTTTTGCCGGTAATGTCATAGCCGTAGGTCTTGCCGGAATCCCAGTCATCACGCTTTTGCACGTGAAAACCAAGCAAGGCTTCGGCCCCCTTGCTCCAATCGCCATTATAGCGACCGAACATGGCGGAATTGCCGGAAGTATATTGCGCACCGACGCTGACCTCATTGTTCAGATCGGCACTTTGGGCAAAGGCAGCCAGCGGCAGCAGGCAGGTGCTTGCCAGGGCGGCGGCCCGAAGTCGAGTGTTTCTGACCATCATGTCACACCTCTAAATATCCTGTCGTGGCTCTTAGCGGATCAATGCTTCGCCAACTGGGCTGTTCGACCCATGAATCTGCACATGGCAGTTCATGCAGCCGCGGGTTCCACCGTGCGAGGCATTGCTGCCGTTCCGGCCGAAATTCCCGAGGACCAGGGTTTGCCCGCCGGCAGTCATACCCGAGCTGGAGCTCAGCGGACCACCAACATTGGTATGGCAAGAGACGCAAAGGAAGGGCACGCGCTGCTTGAGCAGACGGGCTTCCATCGAACCGTGCGACGTATGGCAAAGCGAGCAATCTTCGCGAACCGGCTCATGTTCGAACAGCAACGGCCCGCGCTTGTCAGCATGGCAGTTGAAGCAGGTCTGGTTGAGGGTCAATTCCTTCAACAGCTTCGGACCACGTGACCCATGGGGGTTGTGGCAATCGGCGCAGACAATTTTGCCTTCACGAACCGGATGATGCGAGAACAGGAAGCTTTCGGCCCGCTGCTGCGCATGGCAGGTGAAGCAGGTTTGCGGCTGGGTGTCCTTCACCAGGGTCGGATCCTTGGCGGCATGGACGGTATGGCAGTTGGTGCAGGCCACCTGAGCAGTGTTATGCTGGCTGCCTTTCCAGGCCTTCTGCAGACCGTCATCATGACAGCCGGCGCAAACCGCATTGCGATCTTCGACCGGAGAAATGTTGGGTCCGTTGAACATGACCGCCGGCGCAACCGGCTTTTCGTCACCCTTTA
>DUZC01000176.1 GCA_013349735.1 Rhodospirillaceae bacterium | reverse complement strand
GCCAGTCTTGACCGCTTCCCCGAGCGGGCCGGTCAAATCCGGGTGCAGACCGATCGCTTGCGCGAACTCTTCTCGGGTCGGCAAGAGATTGCGGTCCCAGGCTAAGCAGATCAGAACGGTACGAGGTGTTCCATGACGGCGTCCGAATATCTGACGATCATCGGTTATGACGATGAAACGGGTGAAACCCGCTGTGAGATCGTTCCCTATGATCTTGCCGGCGGTGATCCGCATTTGGCGGCCTTGCGCCATACGGCGCGCCGATCCCAGGCGGGTGAATATGCGGTTTTCGCCGTCTTGCGGGGGGTCTGCCAATTATTGGTCACCCAGCAGTCTTTACAGCTTTATACCGAGCGGCTGCTGGCAAAATGAGCGGCACCGTTGCCGCCAGCTCGGCGACCGCCGCGCCGTCCGTACAAAGCTGGGCGGACAAGCTCCTAAATGGATGTTGGGCCTGTGATACGGCCAATCAGCTTTCCACCCTCGGTCTGGGGTTAGCCAAGCAGGTTTTTACCGCCTTGTGCGGAGAACTGGTCAGTCTGCTGACCGTGACCATGGGCCTGTGGATTTTGTTGTTTGCCGGAAAAATGTTTTTGCCCTTCGGTCCGGATGGCCATGCCGGGGAAATGTGGAACAAGGGGGCCAAAAAGCTCTTTCTCTTCGCGCTGGTGCTGGCCTTTCTGCAAAGTGCCAATGCCTTCTGGGATAATATTTTTATCCCGCTGATGTCTTCCGGCATGGGGATTGCCAGCCAGATCATTCAAATTGGTGATCCTTTCGAAGGACAGCAGGGAACTTCGGAACTCCTGCCGAGCGACAATGGCTATTGTCAGGCGCCCAGTCTGGCATCCGGGGTCGAAGCGGCGGCGCAGGTGATGCGTCAGATGAATTGTCCCTTGGCAAAATTGCAGAGCCAGTTTGGGAAAGGAATGCTTATCGGCGAAATGATTTTATTAGGATCAATTGATAAATCTATACTTTTTCCAAATATTATTAATGATATTAATCAAACGGTTAGTGGATTGTCTTTGCTTGTAATCTATTTTTTTGGCTTTGCAATTTACCCGCTTCTTCTTATCGATGTCATTATGCGCAGTACCATCGTCGCTGTTATATCGCCGCTTGCCATAGCGGCCTATCTCTTTGAACCCACCCGACATTTTGCCACAAAAGCCGTCTGGCAATTGGTTCAGTCGGTTCTGACTTTGATTTTCGCGTCGGTGGCCGGTGGTTTGGCGAAAGCGGTCTTGGCTTATACTTTCAGCCATATACCCACCGCGGACGGACAGCCTTTGAAGGATTGGCCGACCCTGGTCAAGGCGGTCGAGCATCCTGCCCTGAGCGGTGTCGCCATCGATTTGACGTCCTCTTCGTTTTACGTGCTGGTCGGGGTTGGTGTGATCTTGCTTTATATGGTGCGGCGCGCCAGCCATATGGCGGCTGAATTTACCAATACGGCCGCCGGCGACTTCAGTGGCGTCGGCACGGCAACCGCCACCATCGCCGGGGCGGTCGCTTATGTCGGCGGGTCGGCGGCACAGCGTTTAGCCCGCTTGGCCAGCGGGTTGAAGCCCCGCGGTTGAATCTCGCCGGCCTGCCTTGCAACAAAAGCGTAACCAATTCATTTGTGTTGGCCCCTTGAGCATGCGAAAGTTCGAGGGCAACGTCATTCTTTGAAGAAAAGCCTGTCAATCAATGACAGCACAAAAGTTACAAGAGGGGGATGATCGTATCTATGACTGGTCGCAGGCGATTGCGACCGGCCGGGAGGATATTGACGATCAACATCGGCAGCTCTTTGCCTATATCAAGCAATTGCGTGAAATGTCTTTAGGAAAAAATCAAGCAAGCGAGCTTGAAAGTGTAATTAATGGCCTAAAGAACTATACTGTTGAACATTTTTCCTATGAAGAATCCATTATGGATGGATTTGATTATAATCAGAAAGATCGCCATAAGGCGGCCCATACAAGTTTTATTAATAAGATAAATAAATTCGACTGTGGAAAACTTTCTGATTCTAACATTGCTCTTGATCTGATTGACTTTCTTTATGATTGGCTGGTGACCCATATCACCACCATCGACCGGATGATGATCGCCAAATTGAACCGGGATCATCACGACATGTTCGCCGAGGATACCAGTTCTAAACAGACGCGGGCCGTGGTGGATGGCGCCTTTCAGGCCGCCGGGCAGGTCGAACGGATTTCAGCGCGCCTGGGTTCGGCGCCGGCGGCACGGCGCAATCTGTTACGCTCGCAGCTCAGTGATGCCTCCGAGCGCTTGATGAACCTGATCTATCTGGCCCAGGTTCGGGTGGAACGGTTCGGGTGCGCACCCACCGATCTGAGCCGTCTGCAGGGTATCAATGGCGCGGTGGCAGCCAGCGCGCAGGCTTTGCTGCAGTCGGCGGTCAAGGACCTGATCGAATATGGGGCGAATATCGTCGCCGGTCGTCATGGCATTCCTTTTGGTGTTGGCGCCGCGCTGACCCATCGTTTGGAGGCCATTGCCACTTTATTGCATGTGGCGGGGGGCATGGCGGGTTTGGACGAAGAGTTACGCGACGAGGTGGCGCAGGCGACGGAAATCGTCAATGAGGTGGTAACCGTCGAAGCCGGTGTCATGGCGATGCCCAATTTCGCGCTCGACGCGGTCGACCAGGCGAGCCAAGCCAAGGTCGGCTCGGTGGGCAACAACCATGACTATGTGTTTATCCGCCTGGTCCAGCGCGCGGCAGCCGATATCACACAATTGCTTGAGGCGGCGTTGGATGGCGAGCTGATCTCTGTAAGCGCGCTTTTTGATGAAAACTACCAGCCCATTCTTGGCAGCAATCCGCCCCAGTTCACGACCAAATTCCTCGATCTTGCCGAGCGACTGTTTCCCGCCATTCTCGAGGCGACACAACATCACAGCACGCTGATCAATTTTGCCGTTGCGGTGGATCGGAATGGCTATTTACCTGTTCATCATCCCCAATATTCTCAGCCCCAGGGAAGTGATCCCGTCTGGAACACCGCCAATTGTCGTAACCGGCGCCTGTTTAATGATCGCACCGGCCTGGCCGCCGCACGCAATCAGGCCACCATCCTTTTGCAGACCTATCTGCGGGATATGGGGGGCGGCGACGTCCATGTGATGCGCGATGCTTCTTCGCCGATCCTGGTTAAGGGGCGCCATTGGGGCGCCCTGCGCATCGGCTATCAAATGCGTTGAGAGAATCCCCCGGCAGGGAATGGCCGCTTGATATTTATTCAGGGGGCAGCGGGCGCTTGTTGCCGTCGGCGTCAAGGCAGACATAGGTCAGAGTCGCTTCGGTTACTTTGACGATGAAGGGTTCGGCGGGGTTGCGCACAGCGTAGACTTGAACCTGGATGGTAATCGAGCTGGTGCCGATTTTGACAATATCCGCATAAAAACTTAGCAAATCACCGACTGAAATGGCCTGTTTGAAGTGGAAGGCATTGACCGCCACCGTTGCCACCCGGCCGCGGGCCCGGCAGCGCGCCGGGATGGAACCGGCGATATCGACCTGCGCCATCACCCAGCCGCCGAAGACGTCGCCGCTGGGATTGACGTCGCAGGGCATCGGGACCATGCGCAAGACCGGTTGCTGCCCTGGAAGACCTTCGAGAATATCCATTTCTAACCTTTGCTTCGACCTTCGCCCCTTTATTGTGCGATGCTTGGCGGGTCCGAAGCAACCGGTAAAGGAAAAGCCAGATGTGTCTTGAAGAAGCCGCCAGTATTGATGATTTGGCCATTTTGGCAAAACGGCGTTTGCCAAAATTCGCATTTGATTTTCTTGATGGCGGGGCCGGCGATGAAGCCGGCTGCCGGCGCAACCGGGCAAGCCTGCAAACCATTCTTTTGAAGCCGCATTATGGCCTGGGGCTTGATCC
>DUZC01000194.1 GCA_013349735.1 Rhodospirillaceae bacterium | reverse complement strand
CGGGCCAGTATTGCTGTTAATGCGCGAGTAGACAGCGGCGAAATGCTCTTTAACATAGGCCTGAGTTGCCTCCCGGACCGCCCGCAACTGGACTGCCGCAGCCTGATCTTGGGTTTCTTTAGCCTGTTGGTTGGTCAGTGCGATTAGGGTCGGCAGGATCAAGGCGGACACCGCGAGGCCGAGCATAACATCGGTTAATCCGCCAAAGCCGGCCTGCTGTCGATGGCGGCCAGTTTGGCTCAGCGATCGGAAAAAAACAGGAAACAACATGGATGCAGAACTCAAAAAACAATCAGGAATACGCGATTATGAGTTTGCCATAAGTTTCTAAAAAAGAAAGTCCTGGAAATTTAGCCTGAACGGAGCGTTTGTACGACCGCATCCCGTTGAAACAGATAGAGCAGGGTTCGCAGAGCCTGGCCGCGCGGGCTCAGCAATTGCCGGTCCCGGGCAAGAACCAGTTGGGCGTCGTCCCGGGCTATGGCTAAAAGGCGATTATGATGTTCAAGATCGGCCAGCCGGAAGTTGGGCAGACCACTTTGACGGGATCCCAACAGTTCTCCGGCGCCCCGAAGACGCAAGTCAGCCTCGGCTATCAAAAATCCATCATCGGAATCCCGCAACACATGCAGACGATTCCTGGCCGTTGCTGAAAGAGGAGCACCATACAGCAACAGGCAGGACGCAGGGCTTGTTCCGCGACCGATGCGTCCGCGCAGTTGATGCAACTGGGCCAGTCCAAATCGCTCGGCATGTTCGATCACCATCACCGAAGCGGCAGGAATATCAACACCCACTTCGATCACCGTGGTCGCCACCAAGATATCAAAGCTTTGCCCGGAAAATCCGGCCATGGCCGCATCCTTGGCAGCGGCTTTCAGCCGTCCATGGACCAGCCCGACCCGGGATCCAAGCACTTTGCTGAGCTGAAGGTGACGGGCCTCAGCATTGGCAAGATCCAGGCTTTCGCTTTCCTCAATCAACGGACAGACCCAAAATACTTTGGCGCCGGCCGCTACAGCCCGCGCCACCGCTTCAAGAACGGCGTCCAATTTAGATAAAGGCATGACCCGGGTGATTACGGCCTGGCGACCGGGCGGTTTCTCGTCGAGGCGGGAAACTTCCATATCGCCATAGGCGGTTAGCATAAGGGTGCGCGGAATCGGCGTGGCGGTCATGACCAAAAGATCTACGGCTTGGCCTTTGGCGCTAAGGTCAAGACGTTGATGAACACCAAAGCGATGTTGTTCATCGATGACGGCCAAAGCCAGATCGTGAAAGACGACAGTCTCTTGAAACAAGGCATGAGTTCCGACGAGAATGTCGATCTGTCCGCCTTTGATTTCTTCCAGCAAATTTTGTCTGCTTTTACCGATATCCCGTCCGGTCAATTGTGCGATCCGCAGCCCAGGCAACAGGCTCTTTAGGCTGTTGAAATGTTGTCGCGCCAGAATTTCGGTAGGGGCCATCAGCGCTGCCTGACTACCCTGGGCGACGGCACTGGCCATAGCCAATGCGGCAACTACGGTTTTTCCTGATCCCACATCGCCTTGAAGCAAGCGAAGCATGGGGCTGGGCAGGGCAAGATCGCTATCAATTTCAGCCAGGGCACGCATCTGTGCTCCGGTCAACGGGAAGGGCAGGGCGGCCAGTAAGCTTTGTCGTAAGGCGCTATCAAGTGGGATGATGCGGCCCGGTCTTTCCTTTAAACTGAGCCGGACCAGAGCCAAGGCCAACTGATTGGCCAGCAGCTCATCATAAGCAAGCCTTTGCCGGGCGGGGCTTTCCGGGCTCAGCTGTTGAAGAGTCTCAGGAGAATGGGCGGCGATAAGAGCCGCTTGCCAACCGGGCCATTGTTCACGCTTTAGCAGAGTTGGGTCCAACCATTCGGGCAAATCCGGCGCCAGCTTACGGGCCTGTGCCGAGGCCTTGGCCAGGGTTTTGGCCGGCAGCCCGTTCGTCAACGGATAGCTGACTTCGAAGCGGGGGATTTCATCCGCCCGGTCCGGGGGCAGAATATAATCTGGATGTGCTATTTGCACCTCCCCACGGAACTGTTCGACCATGCCACTTATCAGGCGCTGGCTTCCCTCCGGCAGTTGTGTTTGTAGCCAGTCGCCCCGGGCATGAAAAAAGGTCAGACGCAACGCACCACTTTGGTCAGAACAAAGCACCAGATAGGGACGGCCCCTATGGGCCGAGGGCTGATGACGGTCAACCTGCACCAGAAAGGTACCGATTTGGCCTGGTACCGCTTCGCTGAGGAAGCGTTGTCGGCCACGATCCTGCAACCCTGTCGGTAAATGCCAAAGCAAGTCGACGACAAGCGGCCCCACCGCTTTTTCCAGCAGGGGCGCAAGGCGGGGGCCAATACCGGAAAGCGCGGTCGGCGCGGCAAAGAGCGGATAAAGTATGGCTGGGCGCATCGATGGGCTGACAGAAGGAAACAAAGCCATTATATCCTACCCCTATGGATACCATGCGCAAACGCTTGTTGTTCCGTGCCCGCCATATGGGGACGAACGAGAATGATATTTTCTTTGGCAGCTTTGCTGAGGAGAATTTATCGAGCCTTACCAATGAGCAGCTCGCTCTTTTTGAGTCTCTGCTTGAGGTAAATGATCCCGACCTTTTCATGTGGGTTACCGGTGCAAAGCCGGTTCCAGCCCAATATGATCATGAGATCATGCGCATGTTGCGCCAGTTTACCCTTTCACAAGCCCGTCGCCCGTGATTGATGGTCTCGTTTCCGGCCCGCTTGGGCTCCGGACTCTTTGCGGTGTTCCCGAAGGCTATGACGCGCTTATGCTGGCCAAGCTGGCGCAGCAATCCGGCACCCTTCTTCATATCGGGCGTGATGATGCGCGATTGGCACGACTGGCAGATACGCTGGCTTTTTTTGCGCCACATTGTGAGGTGTTGACATTTCCTGCCTGGGATTGCGTGCCCTATGACAGGGTTTCGCCCCATGTGGAAATCGTTGCGCGACGTATGGAAACGCTTTCGCGACTGTCGACGGAAAATAGCGCGAATAGCGCTCCCAAGATCGTTCTGACAACGGTGAGTGCGGCCTTGCAAAGGGTTCCCACCACTTCGTCCATCAGTGCGGTTTCTTTTCCGTTGGAAGTTGGCAAGACCCTTGATTTAGCGCTTTTGCAGGACTTTCTGTCACGGAATGGGTATGGCCGGGCTGACACCGTCATGGAGGCCGGTGAATATGCGTTGCGCGGGGGCATCGTCGATGTTTTTCCGCCTGGCCGAGCTGAGCCGCTTAGGCTGGACCTTTTTGGCGATCTGCTTGAGCAAATGCGCAGCTTTGAACCGATGAGCCAGCGCTCAACCGGTCGGTGCCAGCACGCCCTTTTGCGTCCTGCCAGCGAAATTATGCTTGATGACGAAGCGATCCAACGCTTTCGTGCCGGTTACCGGGAGTTATTTGGTCCCGTTGAAAAATCAGACCCCCTTTACGAGGCGATTTCTGCCGGGATGCCATATCCCGGCATGGAACATTGGTTGCCTTTGTTCCACGATGGTCTTGATACAATCTTTGCCTATCTTCCCGCCGCTTTGGTAACGCTTGACCATCAGGTGGACGATGCCAGAAAAGCACGGTTTGATCAGATTTTAGAATATTATCAAGCCAGACAGTCCGTTCGGGGGCATGGTATCGGCGAATCGGGCATGATCTATAATCCGCTTCCGCCGGGCCTGCTGCATCTCGAAGCCGAGGAGTGGACCAGGATCCTGGCGGGCAGGCGGGTCATCGCCCTTTGGCCTTTTCCGAAAGCCGAGGGTGTGGACGGCGCCTTTGATGCCGGCGGGCGGGCCGGTCGTGATTTTGCGGATCTGCGCATCGCCCCCGGGGTCAATCTTTATGATGGGGTACGGGATCATATAGTCTCCGAGATTCAGGCCCGGCGGCGGG
>DUZC01000290.1 GCA_013349735.1 Rhodospirillaceae bacterium | reverse complement strand
GTCGTGGTCAGCCATCAATTCCGCGGTCTGGCCGAATAGTTCCAGCGAGCCAGGCCGATCAACAATGCACTGACCAGGACCGCAGTCGCGGCCAGGGCGGGCCAGGGCCTGCTGCTTGCTATCCAGGCCAAACCAAGCAGCATCAGATCAACAACCATGATCAGACCGGCCACCTGGTCATGTCTGGCTCCGGCACGCACGGCCTTTTGATAAAAATGTTGCCTATGGGCCTGCCAGAACGCCTCTTTTCGCCAAAGTCGGACCAGCAAAGTCAGAGTCGCATCGGCCAGATAATAGGCGGGCAGGATCAAGGCCGCCGCCCACTGGCCTTCGAGCGCCAAACGCAACAATAGCCAGCCCAGCAGATAGCCCAATGGCACACTGCCGGAATCGCCTAAAAATATGCGCGCCGGATGCCAGTTCCATACCAGAAAACCACAGCCGGCCGCCAACACAGCGACCGCCAGCGGACCGGCAGAGCCGCCCAATAGGACCAGCCCGCCGGCAATACAAATCGTTTCGACACCGGTTATACCATCGATGCCGTCCATAAAATTGTAGAGATTGAGGAACCATACCCACAAAAATATGGCCAGCAGCCGATCCAGCCAGAAGGGCGCCAACCCCTGAAAGATCAGCTGACCGCCGCCGCCCAGACCAGCCAAACCCAGCACGCAGGCCGCGAAATGAATGAAAAGCCTGATCCTGGCCGGGAGATGGCCTTTGTCATCTTGCCAGGACAAAAGCAGCACTATCGCGGCGCCGACGATGACCGGACCCTGACCGTCAACCCCACATCCGAGGCCCGCCAGGGCTGTCCAGGCCAGCAGAATGATAGGGGTTACCGCCAAACCCCCGCCGCGTGGCGTCGGCCATTGATGACTGGAACGATCATTCGGATGATCCAGGATCTGCTTTTTGTGTAACCAAGCAAGAATAACGCGGGTCGCGACAATCGTTGCCAATAGGGTCGGCAAAAAGGCCGCCGCCAGAACATCCATCAGGACCCGCCGCGGGAACCCGGTGAGACGGTCAGACAGCCCCGCCAAGGAAGATTAGCCCTACCACCAAAACAAAGCACGCTGAGGGGCTCTTCATCACCCTGGGCATTCCAGCGGCAAATGGTTTCCACTGTGGGCTTGCCACCCCCCTTAATCGAAAAACACACTGTGCCCGCTCTCAGGATCGTCTCGTCGTCATGGACTATGACCTGACAGGGTGTAACCAGCCGTCGATTCACGGAAAAGCGCCCAGTCCCAAGGATACAATCTTCAATGGTCATGACGTCCTGTTCGAAACGCCAGCGCCGCCTGACTTCGCCGGGCCCCCCTAAACGCCGATAACTCTCAAAACAAAGACCAACACCATCATATTCGGCCCTTAAAACCGGGGCTTCGCCAGCGATGGCCTGGCGGAACGCATGATTATAGAAAGGATAAAGCGGCGGGAAGGGATCCTCGCTATCGAGAGTCAGGCTGTTATGCACTTTGGCCGAACGATAAAGCGAAATCAGGCGCTGGTCTTCCGTGAGCGGGGGGCTACCAGGATCGACAAAAATTGGCACGCCATCGAAATGAAGCTCGAAACCGCCAAGATCCTGATGGTCCGGGCCAAGCGGACTTGTCCAGCCCAAGGGCGAGGCATGCCACAGTCCCGACCAGGCGCCGGAATTCAGACGCAACCAGCCATCGGCCCGCAGAAGCTCCAGATCGGCAAGAGATTGCCCATCCTTAAGGGCCTGCAAGGCCAAACGCTCGCCGTCAGAAAGCAAACCGGTCCAGCCAGAGGCGCTGTCCCCGCCCGGCAAAAGCCCCTCTAACAGATTAGGGGGCCAGTCAAATGGAACATCGCCCAGGGTTGGAAAGCCGCCGGGCAGGGTCAAGGCCGGCAGCACGGCCAGCATTGGCCGCAGCAAAGCCGCCAACCGGGCCGCTTCCGGCCGCTGATGACGCCAGGCGGCCAGCCAGGCGTCGGCGTAACAGCGGGTAAGACCAAGATGAACGGCGGTGGAACCCGCGGCCAGGACGCCGGACCGACCCGCCAGATGGCGGGCTTCGGTGGTCAAAACGGCGAGGCCGTGCTGAGCCACCGCTTCCTCGCCGAGTTCGACCCCCAAACGATAAATCGCGTGGCCCTGAGCAATGGCGACAGAACCGGTACGATAGGACAGATGAGCAACTATGGCCTGACGATGGGCTTTCAAGACCTCAAGGGTTTTTACACGAGGCCCCGGCAAGCCAACCCGAACGGCATAGTCCAGAATATTGACAGACCGCTGCACCACCAAAGCCGGCTGCCAAATCGGATCATCATCGTTCCGCTGTCCATACCGGTCCACCCAAGCCCGCCACAGCTCTGAAACCCATTCAGGCCCAATCTCGGGCTGACGGGGTAACCAGTCAAAGCCATGCAAAGACTGCAGCGCGCCAAAAGGCAGATCCATAGTAAACGGGGCTGCCGGCTGAGTTGCCTGAAGCGACAAAGTAAGGCCCTGCAATTTCAAGCTGGCCGGCTGATTAGGCAGGCGCCTTGGCAAGTCGGTCAAAGTCGACCGTGCGGCGGTCGCCACTGTCGGCAAACTGTCCAAAAAAGGTTGGAGCTCGGACTCTAAGGGCTGAGGCACCGGCCATCGTCCGCGCAGACGGTCCAACCGCCAGCGTCGCAGCACCGGATCTCTGGTCATTTTCCACAGTGAAGACAAAATTGGCATAGGCATCAGCGTTGGTTGTGGGACAAGGTCCTTCAACCGTCAAGGTCCTTCATCAAATTGGGCTCATTGGATAGAAATTCTAAATAGCTTTTTGTGAGGCAGACCACAGTTTTTTGGCAAAGCCAGCGCTATGCTGATGGTCTCGTATTTTTCCAAGGAAGGCTGTTCCTTGACATATCCGATTAACCTTTCACTCCTTGCCGGGCTAACCGCCACCGCCTGGATGACGTCGCCGGCCTTGGCAGGGTCTCCACAGGCCGCCTTGGCTACCGTCATAAATCAACAAGTAAACAGCCTTCGGCAATCCGCCACTTTGCCCGCCATGAATAGACCGGTGGAACCGGGCGCTCGGCCGGACTATCGGCTAACTGACGCCGAAATTCTCGACATGGCATTGGCTGACGAGATTGAATCGGGACCCCAAATGAATTTAATTCCCGGCCTGCTCATCCCTATGGTTTCTGACTCGAAGGGTCGGTTTTAGACAGCGCTGCGTTCGTGACAGGGTAAAAAATCCGGGCTAGTGTAGCCCTTATGATGATTGGCACCCTGCGCGGCTCGGAAGTTCGATCAATGGCAAGACCAAAAATAGCGAACAGCCGGTCTGGGGCGAACCTGTTCGGGCGATGACGGTGCATTGGCGTCCTTCCCGTGCTCACGTTACCTTCCTCCACGACGTCGTCATGGCAGGCCTTTCCTTTCTTTTATCTCTCTGGTTAAGACTGGGTGAAAATATTTGGGTCGGCTGGGATAGTCGCCGGCTGACTTTTGCCACTTTGTTGTTCACTTTTGTGGCCGCCGTGATTTTCCTATCGAGCCGAATGTACCGCGGCATCTGGCGCTATGCCTCTACTCGCGATCTGATGGCCATCGTTCGCGCCGTATCCTTAACTATTCTGGTCTTTTTGGCCGTTCTGTTCTTGCTCACCCGCCTGGACGATGTGCCACGCTCTGCATTGCTGATCAATTGGTTTGCCTTGCTGGCGTTGCTCGGCGGCCCAAGGTTCCTTTATCGCATTATCAAGGACCGGCGCTTGAACCAGGTTGTCGAAGGCGAGGGCAACCGACGCATTCCCGTTCTTTTGGTTGGTACCGGGGATGCTGCCGACCTTTTTTTGCGGGCCTGTTTTCGTGGCACCGCCCCATACCGGGCCGTCGGCATTCTCTCGGAAACCGCCACACGGGTCGGGCGCGGCATCCACGGGATTGAAGTTCTAGGC